>JAGQIT010000726.1 GCA_020431135.1 Myxococcales bacterium
GGGGCTGACCGGGCTCGAACAGATCGTCATCGACGGCGCGTCGCGGCCGCCGCTGCAACCGGGCCGGTACTACATCGGGCTGGTCGTCTACACCGAGGGACAAGCCTCGGCCGGACGCGTGGTCGCGGCCGTCGAAGCCGGCGCGCATGGCCAGGCGGGTGACGACGAGCGCGTCGTCGTCGTGTTCGGTGGCGGCGTGTTCGGCGACGCCGACGAGCACACCAGGTCCGTCGGGCGCCTGCGTCGCGCTCTCGACGAGCGCGAGCGTCCCGCGGCGGCCGGGGAGCGGGCGCCAGGTGTAGCGCGTGCCGAGGCCGAGGGCGACGTCGGCGAAGTAGCTGAGGTTGGCGCCGAACGACGGCAGGCAGATCAGCGCGACGCGGCGGAAGGCCGCGCTCTGGGCCCAGCGCTGGAAGGTGTTCATCCAGCCGCGGTTGGCGAGCGCGCCGCGGCTGCGGACGTCGACGAGGCCGAGCGACTCGACCGCGTTCTCCATGAGCTGGAGCTGCATCATGACGATCGGCGCGAGCTCGTGGAGGTCGGCGTCGGCGATCGGCGCGGCGTGGATCGTCGGCGCGAGCTGGCGGCGGTAGGCGGCGTAGGCGTCGTCCATCAGCGCCTGCTGGAGCTGATCGTGCTGCGCCGTGAGGTCGCCGGCGCGGCTGCGGGCGGTCGGCGCGAGGACGACGGCGAGGTCCGCGAGGTGCTCGCTGAGGGTGTCCGGGCGCAGATCGAGGTCGGCGGGGTGGGCGTAGCCGAGGCGCTGGAAGAGCCCGTCGACGACCTCCTCGCCGAGGCAGCGGTAGGCGTCGAACTGGTCGTCGCTGAACCATTGGTCGGCGGTCGACTCGTGCGGGAAGCCCGGGTGTTGTTCGCGGTAGTAGGCGACGTCGGGCGCCTCGTGCCCGGTCATCGTCGACTTCAGGTAGAGGATCCGGCCGACGCTGCCGTCGGCGTAGCGGACGGTGCCGAGGGCGGCCTGCTTGCGGCTGAGCCCGCGGGCGTCGAGGCGGAGGTCGTCGAGGTCGAGGTCGATCTCGGCGTCGAGCTCGGTCTGGGCGAGGCGGACGAGCGCCGCGATCGCGCCGAAGCTCATGGCGACGTCCTGCTCGCCGTCGCCGACGATGATCAGCTTGCATTTGCGGCGCAGGAGCTCGAAGGCGCCGAGGTTCTCGAGGTGGCCGCCGTCCGAGAGGTTGACGAGGCGCTGGTCGGAGCGCAGGTCGCCGGTGATCTCCTTGAAGAGGTAGGGCAGCCAGGCCCGGCCGCCGCGGCGGCGCTGGCCGACGAGGCGCGGGTTCGGGGCCCAGTAGCTCATGCGCACGTTGAGGAGCGCGAGCAGCGGGCGGACGAGCGCGTCGGTGTAGTTGCCCATGTTCGGCGCCGCGGCGGCGCCGCTGATGGCGATCGCGCTGGCGGTGTCGAAGCCGGGCGTCGCCGCCTCGAACGCCTCGGTCGCCACGTAGCCGGTCCGCGGCCCGCCGACGTGGAGGCAGGAGAACGTGAAGAAGTCGCCGCGGCGGTCGCGGAGGCGCGGGTCCGGGTCGCGGGGGGCGTTGATCGTCGCGTTGAGCAGGTGGAGCGGCCCGCGCTGGCCGCGGAAGTCGCTGAGCTTCGGCGCCTGGCCCTCGAGGAAGGCGTCGTTGACCCGCGCGCGGTAGAAGCCGTGGAGCGAGGTGCGGTTGAAGTCGACGACGGCGAGGAGCGGCAGGAGGGCGAGGGCGCCGATCTGGAGGGCGACCGTCAGCGGGTCGGCGCCGGCGTTGAAGCGGGCGAGGAGGACGAGGAAGAGCGCGACAGGCAGGAGGGCGACGAGGAGGAGGGCGACGAGGCGCGCCATCAGCAGGTAGAGGCGGCGCGAGAGGCTGGGGAGGGCGCCGCTGCCGACGAGGGCGACGAGCCCCGACAGCGCCGCAATCGCCTCGAAGGTCGCGTAGTGGCGCTCGGCGAGGGCGAGCGCCGCGGGCAGCCCGTCGACGAGCGCCGTGAGGCCGGCGGCGATGAGGACGAAGAGGAGGGCGCCGCCGCTCGGCAGCCGGGCGCGGAGCGCCGAGAGCATCAGCAGGAGGGCCGCGGCGGCGACCGCCGTGAAGGTCGCGATCCCGTGGGGGAAGGGGAAGATCCAGCGGCCGTCGGCGTCGAGGAGGAAGGCGCCGACGGCCGCGGCGGTGACGGCGAGGAACGTGAAGACCGCGCAGTTCCACAGGGTCCCGCGGACGATCACGAGGAGCGCTTGGAGCCACTCGCCGGCGCTCTGGGTCGGGGTGACGAAGCGGCTCATGCCGCGCAGGCGCTTGACCCCCGGGGGCTCGCTGCGGCGCCCTCGATCGCCGCTGGCGAGGACCTCGGCCTCGTCGCCGCGGCGGTAGAGGTTCATGAGGTAGGCGCCGATGTAGCCGCCGCCCGAGACCGTGCTGAGGTAGTCGACGGTCCGCAGGAGGCCCCAGCGGTGGAGGCCGCGGAGGATCCCGAGGCTGAAGGACGCCGAGCGGATGCCGCCGCCGCTGAAGCACAGGCCGATGAGGTCGTCGGCGGGCGCTGGATCCCGGTTCTCGGGGTGGTTCTCGGGGGGGTTCTCGGGGCTCGCGTCGGCGTCGGCGGCGGGGGTTCGGGCTCGGGCTCGGGCTCGGGCCCGGCGCGCGCCGAGCTCCTCGAGCTCCTCCCGAAACACCGCGTCGAAGTCCATCGCCGGGCGATCGTACGATCCTCCGCGTCCGCCGAGGACGCGGTCTGGTGTGCCTTCGACGGCCGCAGGCGAGGGGAGGGGACCTCCGCGCCGGGAACGACGTTGGCGTGGTTGACAGGCGCGCGGGCGTTAAGCGATCGCTAGCGCCCGATGACCCGAAAAGAGCTCGTCACGGCCCTGCGCGACCGGATCGCCGAGGGGGAGTTCGGCCCCGAACTCGCCCTCCTGCGTCGTAGCGACATCGCGGCCCTCCTCGATCTGACCTTCGAGACGATCGGCGAGGCGATCGCCGCGGACGGGCGCTTCTCGCTGCCGGGCTTCGGCACCTTCACGGCCAAGACGATCCCCGCGCGCCCCGGTCGAAACCCGCGCACGGGGGAGGCGATCATGATCGGCGAGCAGCGGTCGATCGCCTTCAAGCCGAGCGATCGCCTCAAGGGGCTGTGAGCGCGCTTGTCGCCGCCGCGCCGCCCGTGCTACGTCTGACGCGTGTTCTGGTCGCTGGCCCTCTGGCTGGTCTCTCCGGCGCTCGCCTCGGCCCCGGCCGCGTCCGCGAGCCCTGAGGTCAGCGCCGAGGTCGGCGCGTCCGCCAAGACCCCGTCGCCGTCGGCCGAGGCGGCGCGCCTCATCGAGGAGGCGACGCGGGCCTACAAGGTCCGCGACTTCGGGACGACTATCGAGCGCCTCGATCGCGCGTATCAGCTCACGGGCTCGACCGATCTCCTCTACGAGCTCGGCGACGCCCACGCGCGCTACTACGAGCTCGATCGCAACCCCGATCACCTGCGTCAGGCGAGGTCCTTCTTCCGCGCCTTCGCCCGCCGCGCCGAGGCCGCTGGCAGCTCGCCGCGCGACGCCTGGGAGCGGGTCTCGGCGCTGAGCAAGCGGATCTCCACCGTCGAGGCCGCGGGCCCGAAGAGCGCGCCGGAGCCGGCGTGCCCGCGCTGTCCGCCGGCGCCGCGCTGCCCGGAG
>JAGQIT010000727.1 GCA_020431135.1 Myxococcales bacterium
GGCGAAGCGCGAGGCCGAGGCGGCGGCGAGGCTCGAGGCGGAGGAGGCGGCGAAGCGCGAGGAGGACCGGCGGGCGGCGGCGGCGAGGCGAGATGAGGAGCGCAGGGCCGCCGCGGCGAAGCGCGCCGAGGAGCGCAAGGCGGCGCGACGCGAGGCCGAGGCCCGCGCGAAGGCCCGGCGTGAGGCCGAGGAGCGGGAGTCGAAGGAGAGCGAGAGGACGACCGCGAGGGCGAGGCCGCAGCGGACCGTCGGTGCCGGCAGTCGCGGCCTCGATCGCCTGTCATCGCTGCGTCGCGGCCCAGCGACGCCGTCGACAGAGCCGGTCGTCGTCGACGAGAACAAGCCGACCGTGACGTCGCCCGATCGCACGGTGCGCGTCGCGATCCGTGCACCGACGACGCTCCCGGATCTCGGCGTCGGTCAGCGGTCGTTCGGGAGGCCGCCGCCGCGCGCCGCCGCGACCGGGGACACGAGCGAGGCGAGCGACGTCGAGGTCGAGGAGGTCGAGGCGGTCGAGGAGGTGAGCGAGAGCATGTTCGCCGAGGTCGACGCGAGCGCGCCGAAGCTCCCGCTGATCCCCCCGCTGCGGTCGACGAAGAAGAAGTCGGCGAAGAGCAAGCCCGGCGACGACAAGCCCAAGCTCAAGCTCCCGCGGCTGCCCAAGCTGCCGCCGCGGAAGTAGCCGCGCCGGTCGCTAGTCCTGGGTCAGCGACTCGTTGTACACGTCCTCGCCGTTCTCGGGATCGATGAAGCGGACGTTCACCGCGTTGGCCATCGGATCGAAGGTGATGACGCAGCCGCGGGCCTTGTGGCGCCCGTAGTCGAACTGCGGCTGGTTGAGGCCGGTGAGGAACTCGGGGATCGGGTTCTCGTTGCCGCCGGTGATCGCGATCTCGCGGGTCCGCGACGCGAGGTCCATGCCGTCTGGCTCGAGGCGCGAGACGAAGGTGACGTGGAAGTCGCCCGAGAGGAACCAGACGTTCTCGACGTTGTTGTCGTTGATGAAGTCGAGGACCTCCTGGCGCTGCGCAGGGTAGCCCTCCCAGCGGTCGTTGGCGGCGACGTCCCACACCGTCGGCATGTTGGTGATCGGCACCGAGTTGACGATCACCTTGAAGTGGCACGGCGAGTTCAGCATCCGATCCTTGAGGAACATCATCTGCTGCGGGCTGATGTACTGGTCCATCGACGGGCGCCGCTCGTAGCGGCAGTCGAGGACGATGAACTCCGCCGTTAGCCCCCAGCGAAACGAGCGCCACAGGCGGTAGCTCGGCCCCTCGGCGTCGATCGGCATGAGCTCGAAGTAGGAGTCCATGGCGTTCTGGCGCCGCTGCAGCTCCTGGGGATCCATGGTCTCGCGATCGAAGTTGCTGTTGTCGTCGATCTCGTGGTCGTCCCACGTCGCGTAGAGGCCGGAGCGGCTGTAGACCTTCTTGAAGCCGCCGACGCTGAGGTACTTGCGCCAGCTCGCGCGGTACTCGGCGAGGGTCTCGGAGCCGTCGTTGTAGGCCATGTCGCCGAGGTGGATGAAGAGGTCGTAGTACTCCTCGGCGGTGTAGTCGAGCGCCGGCCAGTCGAGGTCGCTGCCGTTGCACGCCGTCATCGCGATCGTCAGCGGCTCGAGCACGTCGTCGTCGATCGCCGTGCGGAACTCGCCGAGGAGCGACCGCGCCGTGAACTCGTCGGGGCCGCCTTCGAAGTAGCCGTAGCGGTACCAGGTGCCCGGGCACAGCCCCTCGACGCTGAGCTTGGTGTAGCCCTCGGCGTCGGGGACGACCTCCTCCTCGTGGATCATGTCGACGACGCCCGGGTCGTCGGTGGTCCGCCAGATCCGCAGGGTCTTCGGCGACGCGTCGGCGACGAAGACGGCGAACATCACCGACGTCGTCTTCATCTCGCCGACCATCACCGCGAGGGGGAAGAGCACCTCGTCGAGGGCGATCGACTCGGGATCGAACTCGACGAGCTCACCCGCGCAGAGATCCTCGCCCGTGGTCGTCCCGGTGGTCTCGACGCCGGTCGTGTCGCCGGTCGTGGTCGTCGTCGGATCGACGGTGGTCCCGGTGGTCTCGTCGCCGGTCGTCGTCGACGTGTCGGAGGAGGAGGACGACGACCCGCTGGTCGCGTCGGTGGTGGTCGTGGTCTCGCCGCCGGTGGTCTCGCCGGTCCCGCCGCTGGTGCTGCTGCTCTCGCCGTCGGTCTCCGAGGCGCCGCCGAGGCCGTCGTCGCCGCAGCCGGCGATCAGCGCGGCGCCGCCGAGGCTGAGGCGGAGGAAGTCGCGGCGCGGGAGGCCGCTCTCGTCGGTGACGGTGGACGTCTTGGGATCCTTGGGGCGTGCCATCGTTCTCTCCTAATCGCGCGGGTGGTATGCGCGAGTCCGCGCGCGCCGGCCATGGTAGCGGAGGGAGGGCGCGGTGGAGGTGACGCCTCGGTGACGGGACGCGCACGCTGTGCGTCACGGGCCTCGGCGTTTGTGGGGCGGGGACTCCTCGCGCCGACATGACGCCGCGGACGTCGGCCTCGGCGCGGTCGTTCGCGCCGGCGCGTCGCAGCCTCGCCGCCGAGCGTCGAGAGGAGCTGCGCGCGGTCAGGAGGCCGCCGCGAGTTCGCCTTGGCGGACGACGACGGCCGTCGTCTCGCGCATCTCGATGATCAGCGCGAGGTCGCCGGGATCGAGGACGCTGTCGTCGTCGCAGGTGGCGAGGATGTCCACGGTCGTGCCCTTGAGCTGGAGGCGGATCTTGCCGAGGCCGCCGCGGCGGATCGGCACGAGAACGCGGCCGGTCTGGCCGACGTAGTCGCGCTCCGACGCGGCGACGCCGGTGGTGTCATCCGCGAGCCGACGGAGGATCGACGTCGCCGCGATCCCCGAGGTGAGGCCCATGCCGATGGCGAGGACCAGCGCCGGGATCGCTGACATCAGCGCGAAGCCCTCGAAGACCGCGCCGGTGATCCCGAAGAAGGTCGAGAAGAAGGTCCAGAAGCGCAGCGAGGTCAGGAAGCCGAGGGCCGAGCGCCGGCGCTTCGCCGGGACCTTGCGCTCGAGGTGCATCAGCGCGTCGGCGTCGGCGTCGGCGTGCGGGTGGGCGAGGGAGCCGTGATCGGCGTCGGCGTCGGCGTCGGCGTCGGCGTCGATGTCGGCGTCGGCGTCGACGTCGGCGTCGACGTCGAAGCCGCCGGCGTGGAGCTCCGCGGGCGCGTCGGCGTCGGCGTCGGCG
>JAGQIT010000728.1:0-2172 GCA_020431135.1 Myxococcales bacterium
CCCTTGCCGCGCGGGTACTGGAAGAGCTCGGTGAGCAGCGCCTCGCTCTCGCCCATCTCCTTGGCCGCCTCGTAGACCAGCTGCTGGAGCTTGTAGTCCATGAAGATGTAGCGGACCTCGTTGGTGTCGATGAAGGCCTTGAGCAGCTTCCAGGTCTTCTTGGCGTCGAGGTTCGACTTGTTGGCGCTGATGAACTTGGTCTCGTCGGCGACGTCGCCCGTGAGGACGTAGCCGACGTCGACGTCGCGGCCGTGCTGGTGCGAGCGGTGCGGCGGGAACTTGCCGCCGCCCTTGCGGCTGATGTCGCCGACGTGGACCTTCGGGCCCTTGCCGCCGACCTGGCGCTTGTAGCTGGCGACCGCGCTCTGGATCAGGCGGATCGTCTTGCCGGTGCCCCAGGCGTTGCTCGGGTGCTTGACGACGTAGTGCGAGCCGCCCGGGAGCTGGACGCCGCCCTGGAGAACGCCGGTGTCGCTGTCATGCTCGTCGGCGAAGCCCGGGGCGATGCTGCCTTCGCGGTAGACGACGAGCTCTTGGCCGATCTTGAGGCTGTTGGCGTCCTTGAGGCGGCCGTTTTGGAAGGCCATCAGCTCGCCGGGGCTGACGCCGTAGGTCTTTGCGATCGACCCGAGGGTGTCGCCGGAGGCCACCGTGTGCACGACCTTCTCGATGACGCGCGGGGCGATGTCCGGGCACACGCGGATCTTCTGGCCGAACTGGAGGCTGCGATCCTTGCCCTTGATCCGCGGGTTGAGGCGGTAGATGTCGCTGCGGCGGACGCCGTAGCGGGCGGCGATCTCGGAGACGTTGTCGCCGGGGAGCACGGTGTGCTCGAAGATCGGCGTGTTGTAGCCGCAGGCCTTGGCGGTGCCCTGCTTCTTCTTGTCGACGCAGATCTCGAGGACCTGGCCGACCTTGAGGTTGTTGCGGTTCTTCTTGAGGGCGCTGTTCTGGCCGACGATCGCGTCCTCGCTGACGTCGTAGCGGCTGGCGATCTTGCCGAGGACGTCGCCGCTGCGGACCTCGTACTCCTCGATCACCCCGCCCTTGCCGCAGCTCTTCGCCTTCGCGCTCACCTTGGTCGCGGCCGCGGGCTTCGACGGGCCCTCGGCGGCCTTGACCGGCTTCGCCTCCTCGGGCTCGACGACGCAGAAGCCGATCGTCTTGCCGGCGCGGAGCTTGTTGCGGTCGAGGCCGGCGTTTTGCCGCTCGATCGAGCGCATCGTCGTCCCGTACTTGAGGGCGATCGCCGAGAGGGTGTCGCCGGAGGTGATCTCGTGGCTGACCCAGCGCTCGCCCTTGGGGCAGCCGGCCGCGGCCTCGGCCACCGGCGCCCCCCAGACGAGGGCGGTCGTCAGGGCGGCGAAGGCGAGGCTTGTGAGGGCTTTGCGGGCGCGCACGGCCCCAAGGAGTCGCACAGGCGCCCCGCGGTGACAACCGGGCCCCTGTGGCAAATGCCCGGGCGTCGCCCGGCTTGCGCGCGCGTGCGCCGGTCGCCGATGCTCGGCCGTCCCTACGCCGCCGCTGAGGTCCATCTCGTGTTCGCTCGTCTTCACGCTCCGCTCCTCGCGTTGACGTCCCTGCTCGCTTGCTCTAGGCACCCGGAGATCGCCGCGCCGCCCACAGACCGCCTTACTGCGCCCGCATCCGCCGACGACGCGTCCGCGTCCGGGCCGGCGCTCGAGCTCGTCGAGAGCTGGCCCCTCGAGACCACCCTCGACCGCCCGCGCGTCGCCGACACCGCGGCGGTCTGGCTCGCGATGATCGGCGGCGCCCGCGAGAGCCTCGACCTCGGCGAGTTCTACGTCGCCACCGAGCCGGGCTCGCCCCTCGAGCCGATCCTCGCGGCGATCGAGGCGGCCGCCGCCCGCGGCGTCCGCGTCCGCCTGCTCATCGACGAGAAGTTCTACGCCAAGCAGCCCGCGGGCGCCGACCGCCTCGCGGCGATCGCGGGGGTCGAGGTCCGGCGTCTCGACCTCTCTGCGCTCGGCGGGGTGATGCATGCGAAGTACTTCGTGGTCGACGGCCGCGAGGCCTACCTCGGATCGGCGAACTTCGACTGGCGCTCCCTCGCCCACATTCACGAGCTCGGCGTGCGCTTGCGTGAGCCGACGCTGGTCGCGGGGATCGCCGCGCTCTTCGCCCACGACTGGGCCGCGGCCGGCCGAGAAG
>JAGQIT010000728.1:2260-6980 GCA_020431135.1 Myxococcales bacterium
ATCACCCTCGTCGCCAGCCCCGAGGCGCTCCTCCCCGACCCCTCGTGGTGGGATCTCCCCCGCCTGCTCGCGCTGATCGACGGGGCGAAGGCGCGGATCCAGCTCCAGCTCCTCTCCTACGCGATCATCGGCTACGACGGCGCGCGCTTCACGAGGATCGACGAGGCCCTGCGGGCGGCCGCCGCCCGCGGCGTCGAGGTCGAGCTCCTGGTCGCCGATTGGAACAAGCGCCCGCCCGCGATCGAGGACCTCCAGGCGCTCCAGCGGGTCCCGGGGATCACCGTGCGGATGGCGACGATCCCGGCCGCCGCCAGCGGCTTCATCCCCTTCGCCCGGGTGATCCACAGCAAGGCCATGACCGTCGACGGCCGCGCCGCCTGGGTCGGCACGAGCAACTTCAGCGGCGACTACTTCTCGAGCAGCCGCAACCTCGGGATCATCGTCGAGGGCGAGGCCTTCGCTACCGACGTCGGCCGCGTGTTCTCCGGGGTCTGGGGATCCGAGTACGTCTACGACGTCGATCCGGACGCGACCTACGAGCCGCCGCAGGTCGGGCCGCCGCCGAGCGACGAGGCGACCGACTGAGGTCCGCGACCTCGCTCGCCGTCGCGCTGTCCGGCGCGGCGGACACATCTGTCCATGAGGCCATCCGCGCGGCAAGCAAGCAGCTGTGCTAGCGTCAGCAGGTGCGCGGCGACGAGGTGCTCCCGAGGTTGGTGATCGTCGCCGCCGCGACGCTCACATGCGGGCCGCTCGACGGCGACGGCTTCATCATCGAGCCAGCGTCCCCGAGCGACAACGCCGAGGGCAAGCCGATCGCCGACGTCAACGGCGACGGCCTCGACGACATCGCCGTCGTGACGGAGACCGGCCGCGGCTACGTCGTGTTCGGCGAGAAGAGCTCTCGGCGCGTCAAGCTCGCGAAGCTCGACGCGAAGAGGGGCGCGGCCTTCGACGGCGAGCCCGGGGTCCGCGACGTCGCCTCTGCGGGCGACGTCAACGGCGACGGCTTCAACGACCTCCTAGTCGTCGCCGGCCACCCCAATCACAGCTACTCCGACCCGGCGCCGCGCGTCTACGTCGTCTTCGGCGGCCCCGATCTCGCCTCCCGCGACCTCGACGCGCTCGCGCCGGAGGACGGGCGCCTCCTCTATACGATCGAGCACTCCGGCGTCTACTGGAGCGAGGGGATCGGCGACGTCAACGCCGACGGCTTCGCCGACGTCGCGCTCGTCGAAGGGCAGTGCTGCTTCCTCGAGGTCCGGGTGCTCTACGGCGGTGACGACCTCCACGCCGTGACCTCCGAGGAGCTCGCGGACGGCGTCGCCGGCGTCGCGCTCGGCGGGGCCTACTACGTCGACGTCCACGGGGTCGGCGACGTCAACGGCGACGGCTTCGACGACCTCGCCTTCCAGCCATTCGACCAATTCCACAGCAACGATCCCACCGTCCACGTGCTCTTCGGCGGCGGACCGCTCGCGCCCCTTAATCTCAACGAGGAGCCGGTCGTCTTCGACGGCTTCACGATCACCAGCACCGCGATCGACTGGAGCAGCATCAGCGGCGGCGCGGACGTCAACGGCGACGGCCTCGCCGACATCCTCCTCGACGCCTACGTCGTCTTCGGCAAGGCTGACGCCGCGCCCGTCGTCCTCCCAGAGGCCTTCGCCGACGGCGGTGGCCTGCGCATCGAGGCGCGCCCCGATGTCGCGCGCGGCGCTGCCGCGCCGAAGCTCGTCCCCGACCGCGACGGCGACGGCCTCACCGACATCGCCCTCGTGATCCGCACCGACGACTACGGCGCTCCGCCGCTCGACCGCGCCGAGGTGGTCCACGGCCTCGACGGCCCCGGACCCGTGACGGCCGAGGATCCCCGCCGCCTGCGGATCGACGACTGGCCCGCGGGTGCGCACCTCGGGCGCCTCGGCGGCTGGGGGATGATCGACGGGGTCGGCGGCCCCGATCTCGTCGTCTCCCAGCACTCGACCGAGGACGACGAAGCGGCCCTGATCTACGTCTACTTCGACCCCGGCCCCGCGTGAGGCTCGCTCCCGCGCGCCCGCCCGCGGTGGACGACGCTCGGCCTGCGCCGTAGGCTCCCCCGCGTGAACCGGACCATCGATCGCGACGCCCGCTGGCAGGGGACCTTCGCCGAGATCCGCGGCCTCGAGATCAGGGCCGGGCAGCGCCTCGTCCTCGCGCCGCTCGAGAGCGGCCCGTCGCTCATGCAGTTCATCACCGGCTCGGTGATTGTGATGGGCGCGAAGAGCGTTCTCCACGTCCAATCCGGCGCCTGCCTGATCATCCGCACGGGCACCCGGATGAAGATGGACGTCAGCTCCCGGGTCATCGTCGACCCCGGCGCCTACGTCTACATCGAGCACAAGGCCGACGTGCAGCGGGCCGAGAAGGCCGGCTTCGTCGTCGCCGAGGGCGCCCACGTCGGCATGCCGAAGGCGCTGCTCGGTCACGTCCCGGACCTGCGGGTGGCGCAGCCGCTGCCGCTCCTCCCGCGCTAGTCCTCAGTTCCCCGCGTCGGCGTTGGCGCGGCTGAAGCGGTCGGCGAAGGCGAGGGTTGCTTGGAGCCGGCCCTCGCGCCCTGCCAAGACTCAGCACCTCCGGCGCTGCGACCTCCTGACAGGATCGACCGACGACTCCGGCGCGCAGCCGGTCGGCTCGAGCGCCGCGCAGACTCACGCCGTGCCGCGGAGCGACGCGCTCGCTAGGCCCCCCGCGGACGCGCACCGCCGCGCGCCGGTGCTATGCTCCCGCGCCCATGGCCCTCCGCGCCCCCGCTGACCCCGAGATCAAGATTTGTGGCGCCCACGCGTGCCAGGCGGTCGCCCGCCGCCGCCGCGAGGACATCCGCCGGATCTACATCAGCGAGGCGCTGATCCCCGAGTTCAGCGAGCTCCTCCATTGGGCGGCGCAGGAGCGCCTCGCCTACCACGTCGTCGACGAGGTCGAGCTCGAGAAGATCACCCGCTCCGTCCACCACGGCGGCGTCGCCTTCATCGTCCGCCAGCCGCCGCCGCCGACCCTCGGCGCGCTCCTCCACCGCCTCCGCGGCGAGGGCCCCGAGACCCCGCGCCTGCTCCTCTACCTCGACAACGTGCAAAACCCGCACAACCTCGGGGCGATCGTCCGCGTCGCGGCCCACTTCGACGCCGATGGGGTCCTCGTCGCCGGCGAGAACACCAACATGTCGACGGCCATGGCCCGGACCGCCGAGGGCGGCGCCGAGTTCGTCGACGTCGTCCCCGTGGCCCTCGGCCAGCGCCCGCTCCTCGCCGCCCGCGACGCTGGCTTCACCCTGATCGCCACGACCTCGCACGGCGACCGCTCGATCTACAGCGATCAGGGGATGCCGGCGCGAGCGCTGATCATGCTCGGCTCCGAGAGCCACGGCCTCGCGCCGGCGGTCGCTAGCCTCGCCGACCTCGAGGTGACGATCCCAGGCTCGGGGCAGGTCGAGAGCCTCAACGTCGCATGCGCTGCGACGGCCCTCCTCAGCGAGCATTGGCGGCGCCACCGCGAGGGCCACGGCCGGGCGCCGATGCAGGTCCCGGGCGAGCGGGCCGCGGAGCGGCACGACGCGGCCGAGCGCCCGCCGAGCGGCAAGCCCGGCAAACCCGGCAAGCCCAGCAAGCCCGCTCGGGGTGCGCCCCGTCGCGGCCGCGACGATCGCCAGGGCGGCGAGGAGCCGCCCCGCAGAAGACGCGCTTCGGCCGCGGATACCGCACATGGCCGCGCCGAGCCCGGCAAGCCCGACCGCGGCAAGCCCAGGCGCGGCCGGGACGAACAGACCCCTGGTGACGAGCGGCCCCGCCGATCACGCGCTGAGGGCTCTCGTGCCGAGCGCGGCGCCGGTGACGGGTGGCCAGAGCGGCCCGGCAAGACAACGCGCCCTGGCAAGCCCACGGCCTCCGGCAAGCCCGGCAAGTCCAAGTCCTCCGGCAAGCCCGGCAAGAGCACGTTCGGCAAGTCGCCGACTGGCAAGGGAAGGCCTGGGAAGGCCAAGTCCTCCGGCAAGCCCGGCAAGGCCGGCACCTCCGGCAAGTTTGGCAAGGGGCGTCCCGGCAAGTCCAGCAAGCCTGGCAAGCCTCGCGCGTCCAAGCCCAACGCGGGCTAGGCTCCTATTGGTGCGTTGGCCGGCAAGTCCGGCAGTGCACGTTGAAGCGTCGACGGTCGCCAGAAGTTGAGCCGTGGCAAGGTGCCGTTCCTTGCCGACACCGGAAGTGCCGCAGGTCGCCGACCGCCACCGCTCATCCAATCCGCGGAGCATCCTGGCCGCTCCGCGCGGGCCACGCTGCTATCGTCCTCCGGTGCCGCGCAGCAAGCTCCTCACCGACGCGTGCCTCGACGCCGCGCTCGCGCCCGAGGACGCCCGCTCTCCGCAGCCGGTGCGCTTCTTCCACAGCGGCTTCGCGGAGGCCCTCCTCCGCGCCCCGCCGGCCGCCCCCTACCTCCTCTTTGGGCCGCTCGCCGTCGCCCTGCTCGTCCTCCCCTACGTCCCGACGGTCAGGCTCTTCACGGCTCCGCTGCTAGCGGCGGCGCTCGTCGTCGCCGGCGCCCTGAGCTGGACCCTCGTCGAATACTGGCTCCACCGCGGGATCTTCCACCTGGCGCCGACCTCGGAGGCCCGTCGGGTCGCCCGCTTCCTCCTCCACTATCACCACCACCGGACGCCGAGCGATCGCCGACGCCTGGTCGCTACGCC
>JAGQIT010000729.1 GCA_020431135.1 Myxococcales bacterium
CACGGTCTCCAAGATCGACACCAAGACGGGCCAGGAGCTCGGCCGCTACATGACCCGCCCGGACGGCGGCGGCTCGCCGTCGCGGACCTCGGTCAACCGCTACGGCGACGTCGCGGTCGCCAACCGCCTCGGCGGCATGACCAAGGTCTTCGCCCGCCTCGAGCGCTGCGTCGACAAGAACAACGACGGGGTGATCCAGACCTCCTCGGGCGCCAACGACGTCCTCCCGTGGGGCGAGGACGAGTGCATCGCCTGGCACACGCCGATCGCCCACCAGGACAACCGCCCGGCGGCGTGGACCGGCGGCACCTTCAACGAGCAGACCTGCGAGTGGGAGGATCTCCACGTCTGGACGGCGTGGTCGGATTGGGCTGCCGGGACCGCCGTCGTCGCGCTCCTCGACGGCAACGACGGATCGATCCTCCAAGAGGTGCCGATCCCCGACCTGCCGCAGCCGTGGCCGGGCTGGTACGGCTTCTACGGCGCCGCCGTCGACAGCGACAGCAACGTCTACCTGTCGCAGCTCCAGGGCAACAACCCGAGCCCGTCGTGGCTCGTCCGCGTCAACTACGACGACTTCACCTACGACCACTGGGACGTCCCCGACGAGGGCGGCTACGGCATGACCGTGACCTCGGAGGGTTACGTGTGGATCTGCGGCCGCCAGACCCGGCGCTTCAACCCGCAGACCGAGGCCTGGACGCAGGTCGCGACGGTCAACGGCGGCGTCCACACGGGCGGCTGCATGGGCGACGGCGACGGCATCCTCTACCGCGGCTCGTACGCCCAGATCCACGGCATCGACACGACGACGATGGAGGTCGTCAAGACCCTCAACGTCGGCCAGCCCGGCGACGACCACATCTGGGGCGTCGCCGTCGACTTCGACGGCAAGGTCTGGGGCGTGCCGCGCAACGGCACCCGCGCCTACAAGGTCAACCCGAACACCGGCGTGATCGAGATCCTCTTCCAGGGGCTGACCGGCGCCTACACCTACTCGGACATGACCGGCTTCGCGCTCTTCAGCGTCAAGCCGGCGTAGCCGCGGCGACGGCCGCGACGGCCGGCGTGACGACGAGGCGGGCCCGCGCGGGTCCGCCTCGCCGCGTTCTCAGCTCCTAGAGCGGGTAGGCGCAGCGCGCCTGGTTGGTGCAGATCATCGGCGCCGGGCACTCGTTGGCCGGGCCGCAGTCGATGAGGCAGCTCCAGAAGAGGATCGCCTGGCAGCTCCCGCTCTGGCAGCCCTCGCCGTCCGGGCAGGTCTGTCCCTGCGAGCAGTCGTCGCCGCTGCCGCTGTTGTTGTCGAGGAAGGGGGTGCAGGCCGAGGTCGCGCTCTCGAGCCCCTCGCTCGGGCAGACCGCGGCCTCGCCGGCGCAGAAGGGGGCGCACAGCGAGCCGTTGCCGACGGTGATCGTCGTCGTCCCGTCGGGGCAGACGCCGGCCTCGGGCTCCGGGTAGTCGGGCGGGCCGCCGCCGCCGGTCGTCGCGTCCGTCGTCGCGTCGCTCGTCGCGTCGCCCGTCGTCGTGCTGTCGCCGCCGGTCGACGACGAGGTCGAGCCGGTCTCGCTCGCGGCGGTCGTCGAGCTGCCGTCGCTCGTCGAGCTGCCGTCGCTCGTCGTCGCCGTCGTCGCCGTCGTCGCCGTCGTCGCCGTGTCGGTCGCGCTCGCCTCATCATCGCCGGAGCAGCCGGGTCCCGCGGCGAGCGCGAGAAGGATGGCAGCGGCGAGGACAGGGGCGGAGGCGAGGCCAGATACGAGACCAGGTACGAAGTGAGGTGCGCGACAGGACATCATCGTTCTCTTGGGGATCGAGTGCGCCGAGTCTACTCCTTCTCCGGGATCGCCGCGCCCCGCGGCGCAGACCGGCCTACGCAGGCGCCCGCGCGGCGGCTACAATCGCCGCGATGGCGACCCCGCGGCTCATCACGATCACCTTCTCCCACTACTGCGAGAAGGCGCGCTGGGCCCTCGAGCGCCGGCAGATCCCCTTCGTCGAGGACGGCCACCTGCCGCTCTTCCACTACCTGCCGCTGCGCCGCGCCGGCGGCCGCCGGACGGTCCCGGCGCTGCTCACCGGCGACGGCCGCCTCATCGGCGACTCGAGCGAGATCCTCGCGTGGGCCGACGCCCAGCCGGCGCCGGGACCCGCGCTCTACCCCGAGGGGGTCGCCGACGAGGTCCGGGCGCTCGAGGAGCGCTTCGATCGCGACCTCGGGCCGGCGACGCGCCGCTGGGCCTACGGACATGTTCTCCCGAAGCCGGCCCTCTTTCGCGCGCTCGCCGAGCCGAGGTCGCCGCGCTGGGAGTACCGCGTCCTGCCGCTCGTCTCCCCGCTCGCCCGCGCCCTGATGCGCAAGGGGATGCGGATCGACGCCGCCGGGGTCGAGCGCTCGCGGGGGAAGATCGCCGCCGTCTTCGCCGACGTCGCGGAGCGCGTCGCCGACGGCCGCCGCTACCTCTGCGGCGACACGCTGACCGCGGCCGACATCACCTTCGCCGCCCTCGCCGCGCCGGCCGTCATACCGCCGGAGTACGGCGTCCCCTTCCCGCCGCCCGAGCGCTTCCCCGCGGCCGCCCAGGCCGAGCTCGCCGACTATCGCGCGCACCCGGCCGGCGCCTTCGCGATGCGCATGTTCCGCGAGGAGCGCTGGCCCGCCGCCTCCTGAGCTACGATGCGTCCGTGGACGTCGGATACGTTCGCGGCGCGTGGCTTCTCGGGGCGCTGAGCCTGCTCGCGTGCGAGAGCACTCCTCTCGTGGTCGTGGAGATGCGCACCGACTTCGTGCTCGGCGTCGAGGCGACCTCCGGCACGCTGTTCGTCGACGACGTCGAGGTCGCCGCGCCCCGGTTCGGCGTGGAGGACGACGGCCGCGCCGGGGTCCGGATCGCCGAGCTCGGCGACGTCCTGCCGGGATCCCACACCTTCCGCCTCGAGCTCGCGGGCCCCGCGGGTCGCATGCTCGCCGAGCAGCACCTGCGGGTCGACGTCCGGAACGGCATCGCGGTGACGCTGCTCGTGCAGCGGCGTTGCTCGGGGGTGGAGTGTACGGTGGCGGGCATGACCGCCTGCTACGCGGGCGAGTGCGTCGACGACCGATGCAGCCCCGAGACCCCCGAGCACTGTCCCACCCCCGAGTGCGAGACCGACGCCGACTGCGGCGTCCACTGCGGCACCTCGGCATGCGTCGACGGTGCTTGCTTCCTCGATCCGACCGCCTGCTACGACACCCGCCTGGTCGTCACGGTGACCTGCGACAACACCTACGGCGTCGGCCTCGGGCCCAGCCTGGACGGCTACTTCACGCAAGACACGTTGCAGGCCCACGAGATCTTCGCGTGCAGCGCGACCTGCCTCACCGACGCGGACTGCGGCACCGGCGCCTGTAGCCTCTTCGCGAGCTGCGACGACGACGGGTACGGCCCAGAGCGCCACGTCTGGGACGTGGCGGATCTCGCAGGCGTCGACACGCTGTACATCACCGCGTGGGACCACACCGGCGGCGGCGGAGGGCAGGGCTTCAGCGCCGAGGTCCGCGGGCCGGTCGGCCGCGCGGTCACCGGCGACGACCGCTTCGAGGTCTGCGCGACGAACATGGAGGCCGGAGGCACGGACGCCGTGATGATGGCCGCGCGGATCGCGGACTGCGATGCCCGCGACGGGTGGCTCGGCGCGACCGGCCCCTTCCCGCGGCTCGCGATCGGAGCGCCCCCCGTCCCCGTGTGCCAGGCAGCCGGCCGCGGAGACGCGCTCCCCGCCGACGCGGAGTGGGTCTGGTACGCCCCGGACGAGACCACGGACCCCTTCCTCGACACGTCGCCCGGGGAGGTGCTGATCTTCCGGGTGCGGCTGGACGGCGTCGTCCGCT
>JAGQIT010000053.1 GCA_020431135.1 Myxococcales bacterium
TGCCGCTGCTCTGCCAGGAGATCTACGGCAGCGGCGCCTACTACCTGCGCGTCGCCGAGTTCAACGGCCTCGACGACTTCCGCGAGCTCGCGCCCGGGCGCGAGCTCCTCTTCCCGCCGCTGGAGAAGAAGGGGTAGGGGGCGATGGCCGTCGTCACAGCGACGATCAGCGACAAGGGCGGGAGCCCGATGCCGGGGACCTACGAGCTCCTGTCGCTGGACATCGAGCGCGAGGTCAACCGGATCCCGCGCTGTCGCCTGCGGCTCCTCGACGGCGACTTGCAGGAGCAGACCTTCCCGATCTCCGACGACGCCCTCTTCGCCCCGGGCGCGGAGATCAAGGTCGCGCTGCGCTACGGCGACGAGGCCGACACGCCGGTCTTCGCCGGCCTCGTCGTCCGCCACGGCCTGCGCCTGAGCCCGCGCGGCTCGATCCTCGCGCTCGAGCTGATGGACAAGGCGGTCGCGCTCACGCAGCCGCGCAAGTCGGTGATCCACACGGCGACCTCGGACGACAAGGTGATCGACACGCTGTGCTCGGCGGTCGGGCTCACGGTCGCGAAGGCGGCGGCGACCGCCCCGGCCGAGCACCCGGAGCTCATCCAGTACGACGCCAGCGACTGGGACTTCATCCTCACGCGGGCGGAGGCCCAGGGGATGGTCCTCGCGGTGACCGACGGCGCCGTCACCCTGGCGGCGGTCAGCGAGGCCGGGTCGAACACCCACGAGTACACCTACGGGATCGACGACATCTTCGACGTCGATCTCGAGACCGACGGGTTCTACCAGCCGGCGGCGATCAAGGGCGTCGCCTGGGATCCCGAGACCCTCGAGGCGACCGAGGCGACGGCGGCGACGGTCGCCGCCGTCACGAGCAACACCCTCGGGGCCCCCGACGGGGCCAAGGTCGCCGCCGCGCTCGGCTTCGCCGACGGCGTCCTCGCCCACGCCGCGCCGATCGACGCCAAGGAGCTCCAGGCCTGGGTCGACGGCCGCGTCGCGCGGGCGCGCAAGGCGATGGTCCGCGGCCGCATCTCGGTGCGCGGCAAGGGGGACTTCGCGCTCCTCGACGCGATCAAGCTGACGGGCTTCGGCGAGCGCTTCGCCGGGACCTCGACGATCACCGGCATCCGCCACCGCGTCAGCAAGAGCGGCTGGTCGACCGACCTCCAGTTCGGCTTCTCGCCGGAGCTCTTCGCCGAGCGCCAGGCCGCCGCGCGGCCGGTCGCGGGCGGGCTCCTGCCGCCGGCGACGACCCTGCAGATCGGCGTCGTCTCGGCCTTCGAGGACGACCCGACCGGCGCCTACCGGATCCGCGTCCTCGTCCCCGGCATCGACGCCGCCGAGGGGGTCATCTGGGCGCGCCTCGCCAGCCCCGACGCCGGCTCCGAGCGCGGCTACGTCTTCTTCCCCGAGGTCGGCGACGAGGTCGTCGTCGGCTTCCTCGGCGGCGACCCGCGGCAGGCGGTGGTCCTCGGCTCGCTCTTCTCGAAGAAGAACATCCCGCCGGTCGCGGCGATCGACGCCGACAACAAGCTCCGCGGCATCGTCTCGAAGACCGGGATCGCCGTCGCCCTGATCGACGAGGAGAAGCCGGTGGTGTCGATCACGACGCCGGGCGGCCACAGCCTGACGATGAGCGAGGACGCCGGCGCGATCGAGATCGTCGACCTCAACGGCAACTCGATCAAGCTCGACGACAAGGGAATCACGCTGACGTCCGCCGCGGACGTGATCATCAAGGGCAAGAACATCACCCTCCAAGGCAGCAAGGTAGAGGCCAAGAAATGAGCATCAAGACGATCACCCTCCAAGTCACCATCGACCAGACCAACCTCATCCTCGAGGCGCTCGGGCAGCAGCCCTTCGTCAAGGTCTACGAGCTCATCGCGTCGATCCAGGCCCAGGCGAAGCGCCAGCTCGACGACGAGGCGCCGCAGCCCGCGGCGACGCCGACCCTCCTCGGAGGCGTCGGTGGCGAGTGACGCCGCCTTCCTCGGGCGCGGCTGGTCGTTCCCGCCGCGCTTCTTCGGCGCCGGCGCCGAGGTGGCCATGGTCTCGGGGGTCGAGGACATCCACGAGAGCCTCGAGATCATCCTGACCACCTACACCGGCGAGCGGGTGATGCGGCCGAAGTTCGGCTGCGCCCTCGATCGGCTGCTCTTCGAGGAGCTCGATCAGTCGCTCGCCAACCAGATCACGGCGACGATCACCGACGCGATCCTCTACCACGAGCCGCGGATCGTCCTCGATCGCGTGAGCGTCGACGACTCGACCGGCACCGAGGGTCTCCTGCAGATCCGCCTGGCGTACACGGTCCGCTCGACCAACTCCCGCTACAACATGGTCTTCCCCTTCTACGTCAACGAGGCGACGCCGCCGAACCCGTAGGCGCGCCCGCGACCCCTCGACGATGCCCTTCCCCGACCCGCAGCACCGCATCCGCGACGGCACGAGCCAGTCGGCGCGACCCCTCGAGGCGCTCGATCCCCGCCACGTCGCGGTCGACGAGCGGCGCCCGCAGGACTGGCTCGAGTTCGTCCGCCGCCTGAGCAAGGCGCTGCGCTTCGCCGACCCGGCGCTGCCGCTCGCGGAGCTCGACTGGAGCGGGCTCGTCGGCGACGACGTCGACCTCGATCGCGTCGTCGCCTACATGGACGATCCGACGGCGGTCAGCGCCGCCGAGGCGGCGCGCTTCCGTCGGCCGCACTTCGCCCTGCTGCTGGCCTTCCTCCGCCTCGTCGGCGTCGCCCAGGAGCACATGGGCGCGCTCACCCGGCGCCACCTCGACTTCTTCTTCACCGACGTCCTGCGGATGGAGCACAAGCCGCCGCGGCCCGATCAGGTGAACCTCGTGCTGCGGCCGGCGCGGGGGGTCGACGCCGTGCGGATCGCGGCGGGGACCGAGTTCACCGCCGGCAAGGACAGCGCCGGCGTCGACCGGATCTACCGCACCGATCGCGACGTGATCGTCAACCGGGCCGAGGTCGCCGAGCTGCGCTCGCTCTACGTCGACCAGCGGGTCACGGGGATCCGCGAGGCGCGCGAGCGCCGGGACCCGGGGACGAACGTCAACGATCGCTTCCTGCGGATGTTCACCTACACCCTCGGCGAGCCGGCGCCCGGCGATCCGCTGGCGCCCTACGAGGGCGCGCCGGTCGACCTCCAGCGGCTCATCGATCTCCGCGCCCTCGTCGGCTTCGCGGCGACCTCGCTCTACCTCGAGCTCTACGAGGTGCGGGCGCTCGCCCAGCTCAAGCGGCGCCGCGACGGGGCCGACGCGGACTGGGCGGCGATCAACGCCTACCTCGAGATCGCCGGCCGCCAGCGCACGGGCGAGGGCGCCTGGACGCTCAGCCCCGAGGATCCCCGCGACTTCCGGGCGAACCTCGACAAGACGCTCGGCGCGGCCGCGGACGCGGCGTACTTCGCCGGGATCCCCGAGGTCGAGAGCATCGACGACCTCTACGCCCAGCACCTCCTCGAGACCGCCGCCTGGGTGAGCCAGGGCGACGAGGAGAGCGACGTCGCCAAGTTCATCCGCGAGCGCCTCTACTTCACCGACGCCGCCGACTT
Organism: Myxococcales bacterium; assembly: GCA_020431135.1. Lineage (GTDB taxonomy): Bacteria > Myxococcota_A > Polyangia > Nannocystales > Nannocystaceae > JADJRG01. The sequence continues at coordinate 3,576 of JAGQIT010000053.1, forward strand.
CGAGGGGATGATGGCGCTCAAGGGGCGCAGCGACGCCGACTGGGCCGAGGTCGTGCGGATCCTCGAGCGCGCCGGGCAGCGCGAGCGCGGCGACCGATCCTATCGCCTCGATCCGGCCGACCCCGCGGACTACGCCGCGAACTTCGCCGCGGCGCTCGGGCAGGGCTTCGCCTGGCCGCAGGGGATCGCCGGCGTCGAGGCCTACGACGAGGCGCTCGCGGCCCTCGAGGCCTACTTCTACATGTCGGCGGAGACCTTCGCCTACGTGATGGCCGCGGCCCCGGATCTCGAGGTCACGCTGACGCCGAAGCAGTGGGAGCGGATCTACGGGATGCTCGGCGCGGCCCACCGCGCGAAGGTCTACGCCGGCCGGCGGGCGGCGCTGGCCGACCTCCGTGAGGCCGAGGGCTGGACGACGACCCTCTACGTGGCGCTGGGGGAGGAGCCGAGCGCGAGCGACGAGTCGCCGCTGCCGCAGCTCAAGACCTACGTCGATCGCGCGAGCGACTACGCCTTCCTCGAGGGGATCGACGCGACGCTGGCGAAGAACGGCGGCGACGAGGCGAAGATCGACGGCGACACCTGGGCGCGGGCGATCCAGATCGTCGAGCTCGCACAGCGCGTGCGCGAGGCCTTCCCGGCGCCGGTCGCCCGGCGGATCGAGTGGCGCAACCTCTACCCCTACGCCGACGCGACGGCGCTCGAGGTCCGCGTCGGCCTCGACACCGACGACGAGGCGCCGCGCTGGCACACCTTCGGCGCCAAGCCGGCGGTCGCCAGCCCGGACGCGCCGCCGTCGGCGAGCTTCGGCTGGGCGGTCGCCTCGCCGATGCTCGGCCTCAGCGAGGGCAGCCGGACGATCGTCCTCACCCTCGGCCTGCGCGACGTCGGCTTCGGCGAGGCGAAGATCGCCGACGCCATCGAGCGCCAGGCGCTGGTCATCGAGGTGACCACGGAGAAGGCGTGGGTCGTGCCGTCGACGATCGACGTCAAGCTCGGCGACTACGCGACCCTCAGCGGCGTCGACCGCCAGCTCCCGCAGCCGCTGAAGGCGCTCCAGCTCACCCTGACGTTCCCCGTCGAGGTCGACGCCATCGCGCCGATGCCCTACGCGGACTCGGGGATCGCCAGCGAGCACCCGGTCGTGCGCCTGACGATGCGCGAGCTCTGGGACGCCGACGAGGAGGAGTTCGTCACGCTCTACGAGCCCTTCCGCGCCCTCGAGCTCGCCGCTGTGCACCTCGAGACGATGGTCGAGGGGCTCGCGGCGCTCGAGGCCGCGAACGACCGCGGCGGGCTCAACCTCAAGCGGCCCTTCGAGCCGTTCACGGTGACCCCGGCGGTCGGCTCGCGCCTCTTCTTCAGCCACCCGGAGCTCGCGCGCAACAGCCTCGACACGCTGACGCTGCGCCTGCAGTGGATGAGCGCGCCGGCGAAGCTCGGGGAGCACTACGTCAACTACGGCCTCGACGCGCCGAGCAACGCGACCTTCACGGCCGCGATCGCGGCGATCGACCGCCGCCGCCGCTTCGCGATCGCCGCCGCCGCGCCGCTCTTCCACAGCGACGACGCGACCAAGGCCCACGCGATCGCGATGACCGAGGTGCCGGAGCAGCTCGGCCGCGACGTCGACTTTGTCACCGCGACGGAGCTCGTCGACTGGAGCCGCTACTTCGAGGTCGAGCTGACGCCGACAGATCTCCAGCACAGCCGCTACGGCGTCGTCGCCAACCAGACGTCGGTCGAGTTCGCCGCGGCGATCGCCAAGGGGCAGGCGGTCAGCGCCGACGACTACACGGTCAACCCGCCGTACACGCCGAAGCTCAAGTCGCTCACGGTCGACTACAGCTCGTCGGTGGAGGTCGTCCTCGACAGCGCGGTGATCGAGGGCGACGAGGCGCTCTTCCACGTCCGCCCCTTCGGCGCCCACCCGATCGCCCGCGAGGAGGAGGCGCTCTCGTACCGCCTCTTCCCGGCGCACGACGACGGCGGCGAGCTCCTCATCGGCCTGCGCGGCGTCGCGGCGCCGCAGCACGTCGCGCTCCTCGTCCAGCTCGCGGAGGGCAGCGCCGATCCGGATCTCGAGCCGGTCGCGGTCGAGTGGAGCTACCTCAGCGGCGATCGCTGGCTGAGCCTCCACCACGGCGATCTCCTGCGCGACACGACGCGCGGGCTCATCAACTCGGGGATCGTCGAGCTCGCGCTGCCGGCCGCGGACCCGAGCACCCAGCTCCCGCCCGCGCTCTACTGGATCCGCGTCGCCATCCCGCGGGCGGTCGACAGCGTCTGCGACGTCGTCGCGATCGACACGCAGGCGGTCTCGGCGACCTTCGCCGATCGCGGCAACGCGGCGGCGCACTACGCCCAGCCGCTCCCGGCCGGGAGCGTCAAGGGGCCGGCGCTGCGCGAGCCCAAGCTGGCCTCTGTGGCGCAGCCCTACACGTCCTACGGCGGCAGCCCGCGCGAGCGCGACGAGGTCTTCCGCGTCCGCGTCAGCGAGCGCCTGCGTCACAAGCAGCGGGCGCTGACGATCTGGGACTACGAGCGCCTCGTCCTCGAGCGCTTCCCCGAGATCTACAAGGCGAAGTGCATCCCGGCGGCGAGCCACATCGACGCCGACACCCTCGGCCTCGTCGACCTCGTCGTCATCCCGGACATCCGCGACAAGCTGCCCTTCGATCCCTTCGAGCCCAAGGTCTCGGCCGATCGGATCGCCGACGTCGCCGCATACCTCGCGCCGCTTGCCCCGCCCTTCGCCCGCGTCCAGGTCCGCAACGCCCGCTACATCGAGGTCAAGGTGCGCTTCGGCGTCCGCTTCCGCGACGGCGTCGACGTCGGCTTCTACCGCAAGCAGCTCAGCGAGGAGCTCAGCCGCTTCCTGTCGCCGTGGGCCTACGACGAGGGCAGCGACATCGCGATCGGCGGTCGGATCTACGCCAACAGCATCATCGACTTCGTCGATCGCCGGCACTACGTCGACCACCTGGCGACGATCAAGCTCTTCCGCAGCCGCGACGGCCGCGACTTCGAGCTGGTGCCCGCGCCGGTCGGCGCGAGCGGCGAGGGCTACTTCGTCGCCGCCGATCACCCCGACGAGATCCTCGTCGCCGCGCGCCAGCACGAGATCGACGTGATCACCGACGTCAGCTACGACAGCGAACTTTTCACCGGGATTGGTCACATGAAGGTCGAACTCGACTTCGTCGTCGGCTGACGACGAGCGCGACCGAGGACGCCCCGACACAGCGAGAGATCAGAGGAGAGGGACGATGGAAATCAAGAAGCGAAACCGCGCCGAACTCAAGTCCTACTTCGTGAAGAACGCGATCCCGACGGAGAACAACTTCGCGGATCTCATCGACGCGACGATCGTCCAGGCGAGCGACGGCGTCGCCAAGCCCGCGGGCGAGCCGCTCAGCGTCGAGGCCGTCGGCGACGACACCAGCCGCAAGCAGGTCCTCAACTTCTACAACGCGTTCACGGACAACGGCCCGGCCTTCAGCCTCGAGCTCAACCCGCGCAGCAACCCGAACGACGCCAACTCGGGCAACGCCGGGCTCAGCATCAGCGACGCCGCGGGCGCGAGCCGGCTGTTCATCGACAGCGAGAACGGGAACTTCGGCATCGGCACGAACGAGCCGACGCACTCCTTCCACGTCAAGACCGGCGACAGCGTCGGGCTCTTCGAGTCGACGGGCGGGCAGGCGTACCTGCGGATCGCGACGAAGGAGGGCCTCGGCAACCGCGTCGAGGTCGCCAACCGGTCGGGCGGTCGCCTGGCCCTCTGGGTCGCGGGGGGGAGCGACGCGGTCAACGTTCTCCGCGACGGCCGCGTCGGCATCGGCCTCACGGATCCGCAGCGCCAGCTCCACGTCGGCGGCGGCGGCGAGCTCTCGCTCCAGCAGGGCAGCTCGGTCGTCACCGACTCGCGGGCGGGCGTCTACTGGCACAGCGGGACAGACTACGCGATCCGCCGCGAGGGCGGCGACTGGAGCGCGCCGAACTACCGCCAGCTCGTCCTCGACTGGCCGACGGGGATCCGCCTCCGCGTCGGGACCGGGGACAACGCCGGCTACGGCAAGAGCTACCTCGACATCACGCACGGCAAGGGCGTGCGGATCACGGAGGGGACGCTCGTCGTCGGCGGCAGCGATCCGGGCGGATCGAAGTTCCGCATCGACAACGGCGGCGGCGATCGGATCGACGTGACCTACTCCAGCAGCGGCTGCGGCGAGCTCCGCCTCGGCGGCTGGCCGGGCGGCTGGAACATCGAGACGCTCGTCAACGGCAAGCACCTCTACCTCAACCGCGACTCCGGCGGGAACTCGCACGTCTTCGTCGGTCGCAACGGCGAGGAGACGCTCTTCCACGCGGACGGCCGCGTCGCGATCGGCGGCGGCGTCTCGTCGGCGAAGCTGACCGTCCACGGCGACACCCAGGTCAACGGCCAGGTGACCGCGCCCGGCGGCGTCCACTTCGGCACGGGCAACCTCGGCGCGCACATCGACGGCGACGGCGTGCTCTACCGCTTCGGCGGCCAGGCCTACCTCGTCGTCGACGACAACTTCTACATCCGCGACTCGGGCGGCAGCGTCAAGTTCCACTTCGACACCGACAGCGGCTACCTGCGCCAGGACGGCTGGACGAACGCGGCGCTCGTCCAGAGCTGGGTCAACTACGGCGGCGGCTACCATGACGCCGGCTACTACCGCGATCGCCAGGGGCGCGTGCACCTTCGCGGGCTCGTGAGGTCAGGCCAGGCTGGACCGGGCAAGACGATCTTCGTCCTCCCGGACGGCTACCGCCCGCAGGGGCGCGAGCTCCGAGCGGTCTGCACGAACTCGAACACGATCGGGCGCGTCGACGTCCACACCGACGGTCGCGTCGAGCCGCACGCGGTCAACAACGGCTGGGTCAGCCTCGACGGCATCTCGTTCCGCACCTACTAGCCTCCGATGCCCGCGGCAAGCAAACGCCAGGGGCCGACGATCCCGACGGCCGCCCCCGAGCACCTCGCGCTCGACTACGAGGCCCTGCGCCTCGAGGGGATCCGCCAGCTCGAGCGCCTCGCCGGGACCGTGTGGACGGACTACAACGCCCACGATCCCGGGATCACGATCCTCGAGCAGCTCTGCTACGCGATCACCGACCTCGCGTACCGGATCTCCTACGACCTCCGAGATCTGCTCGTTGAGCCAGGTGAGCGGCCGTTCCCGCACCTCTTCACGCCGGCGGAGATCCTGCCGTCGGCGCCGGTGACGACGACCGATCTGCGCAAGGTGATCCTCGACGTCGACGGGGTCCGCAACGCCTGGATCGTGCCGCTCGCCGAGACGCGGCCGGCGCTCTACTACCACGAGGGGCGCCACGAGCTCAGCCTGCGCGCCGACGACGAGACCGCCGAGGCGGTCAACCTGCGCGGCCTCTACCGCGTGCTGATCGAGAAGTCGGAGGTCTCGTGGCGCGGCGGGGCGCTGGTCGAGAACGAGGTCAGCCGCCGCCTCCACGCCGTCCGCGGGCTCTGCGAGGACTTCGCGGAGATCGTCGTCCTCGACCCGCAGGACGCCCGCGTCCACGCCGAGATCGAGATCGACCTCGTCGAGGATCCCGAGGCCGTGCTCCTCGCGGTCTACCAGGCGATCGCCGACTACATGTCGCCGACGATCCGCTTCAAGGCCCTCGACGAGCTCCTCGCGGCCGGCCTGCGCGTCGACGAGATCTTCGACGGGCCGCTGCTCGAGCACGGCTTCATCGACGGCGACGAGCTCCGCCGCCTCGAGCGCCGCGTCGAGCTCCACACGTCGGATCTGATCCAGAAGATCATGCGCCTGCGCGGGGTCCGGGCGATCCGGCGGATCGCCCTGTCGCTCGACGGCGGGACTCAGGAGCCGTGGACCGTCCACGTCGGCGAGGGGAGGGTGCCGCGGCTCGTGCTGACGGAGCTCGGCGGCTCGCGGCCGGCGCTGACGATCCGGCTGCTGCGCGATCGCGTGGCGGTGGCCGTCGATGAGACGGCGGTCGCGGACGGCTACCGCCTTTGGCTGACCCAGCGGGTCAAGGGCCCGCCGCTGTCGGCGGCGGATCGCGACCTCCGGCCGAGCGGCGGGCGCGAGCGAGACGTCGCCCGCTACCGATCGATCCAGCGCCACCTCCCGGCGACCTACGGGATCGGCGAGGTCGGCCTGCCGGCGTCGGCGTCGGCGGAGCGCCGGGCCTACGCCCAGCAGCTCCGCGCCTACCTGACGATCTTCGATCAGGTGCTCGCCAACTGCTTCGCCCAGCTCGCCCACGTCCGCAAGCTCTTCGCCTTCGACAGCGACACCCGCTCGTACCGCGCGCAGGCGGTCGGCGATCCGGCGATCGGCCCGGCAGAGGTCTGGCGCGGCGCGGCGCCGGACGACGCGGCGATCCAGGCGATGGTCGAGGCGACGACCCCCGGCGGCGGCACGAGCGAGCGCCGCCATCGCCTCCTCAACCATCTCCTCGCGCGCTTCAGCGAGCAGCTCACGGACTATTCGCTGCTCCTCTACGGGGCGATCCGCGGCGGCGATGGGGGCGACGAGGGGGGCGGCGAGGGTGGCCTCGACGCGGCCGCGGTGAAGGCCCGGCTGGCCGAGGACAAGGCGGGCTTCCTCCGCGACTACCCGCGGATCTCGCGGTCGCGCGGGACGGCGCTCAACCTCCTCGAGCCGCCGGGGCCCGACAACCGCTCGGGGCTCGGCGATCGCCTGCGCCGCAAGCTCGGCCTGCGCGACGCCGACGAGGAGGACTTCGTCGTCGTCGAGCACATCCTCCTGCGGCCGATGGTCGAGGACCGGGCCCAGCACCAGGACGCGAGCGGCGAGCGGATCCCGCTGCTGGCGGCGACGCGGACCAAGGATCCGTACTCGCTGCAGCTCAGCGTCGTGTTCACGCAGTGGCCCGCTCGCCTGCGCGATCCGGGCTTTCGCCAGTTCGTCGAGCAGACCGTCCGCGAGGAGGTGCCGGCGCACCTGATCGTCTACGTCCATTGGGTCGACCGCGACGGCTGGGCGGCGATCGGGGCGGCGCGCGATCGCTGGCTGGCGCTGCGTCGGGAGCGGGCGACGCTCTAGGCGGCGAAGGGACTTGAGGACGAGGCACGGGAGGATGCGATGAGCGACAGCAAGAACCTCGGGCTCCGCGACTCCCGCGATCGGATCATCGATCTCCTCGGGCTCGGCGAGACCTACCCGCTGTGTGACGTCGCCGTCACCGACGAGCTCAAGGTCCCCTTCAGCGCCAACGCCCGCCTCGTCGTCACTCCGAGCCAGGAGACCGTGCGCTACGAGCTGCGCGACAACGCCGGCGACGGGCCGCAGGGGCGCCGCGACGCGCCGCTCGAGCGGCTCG
>JAGQIT010000730.1 GCA_020431135.1 Myxococcales bacterium
GCGCGCCTACGTCGAGCTCCAGGACACCCGCACTTGGGGCTTCGAGACGGGGACGATCGCCAACATGGCCAACGTCGACCTCCACCAGGGCTACCTCGAGCTCGGCCGCGACGGCGAGGCGCGCGGCGGCTTCCTCCGCGTCGGTCGTCAGGAGATCGAGATCGGCAGCCGCCGCCTCTTCGTCGACGCCAACTGGCACCCGCTCGGCCAGAGCTTCGACGCCCTGCGGATCGCCGGCCACGTCGGTCGCTTCGGCGCCGACGCGGGCGTCATCGTTCTCGAGCCGCCGGCGACCGTCACCGTCGACGACCCGAGCGGCGACCCGGCCCTCGCCGCCCAGGTCCGCAGCCGCGGCACCGTCAGCTACTACGTCCAGGGCAAGGCCGAACTCCATCCGGAGATAAAGCTCGAGGGGCTCGTCCTCGGGATCAGCGAGCGCCCGAGCGCGGCCACGCCGACCGTCGAGCGCGACATCATCAACGCGGGCGTCCGCCTCTACGGCGCGCCGCTGCGCGGGCTCACCTACGACGTCGAGGCCTACGGCCAGGCGGGGCGCAACCTCGGCCTGCGCCACCGCGCCTGGGCGACCTTCGCGACGCTGATCTACACCTTCCCGCAGCGCCTAAAGCCCGGCCTCAGCCTGCGCTACAACTACGCGACCGGCCAGGGCTGCACCGGCACGCCGGAGGAGGGCTGCGGCAACGACCGCAGCGGCGAGTTCTTCCGCTTCTTCGGCCTCCGGCACGCGCGCTACGGCATCGCCGACCGCGTCGGCTACTCGAACCTGCGTAACCTCGAGGTCGGCGCGCACCTCAGCCCGCACGAGGCCGTCACCCTCAACCTCGGCTACCACTTCATGCAGCTCGACCAGGCGACCGGGCGCTGGATCAACGCGGGCGACAAGGTCATCGGCAAGGGCTGGGATCCGACGAACACGAGCCGCAACCTCGCCCACGAGGTCGACCTCACGGTGACGATCCGCCCGTGGAAGGAGCTCTTCATCCAGCCGGGCTACGCGGCCTTCGTCCCCCTCGAGGCGGCGCAGCGGATCGCCGGGCCGGCGACGCAGCACTTCGTCTTTTTGTGGATGAGCGGCAAGTTCTAGCGCTGGGTGGGGCGCAGCTCGCAGCGCCGCACGAGCTGAACTCTCGGCGTCTCGTCGGCGAACGGAGCGCGGTGAACGAGCGCTGGCCGCTCGAGGTGCGAGGTTCGATCTCCGGTCTACGGGTCGGGCTCGGCCGCGTCGCCGCGGCGAAACGCCGAGGGGCTCTCGCCGACGAGCTCCGAGAAGGCGCGCGAGAAGGCGGCCGGGCTCTGGAAGCCGACGGCGAGCGCGACCTCGGTGATCGTCCTGTGGCCCTCGTCGAGGAGGTCGATCGCCCGGAGGATCCGCGCGCTGCGGAGGAAGCGGGCGAAGGTCGTCGCGGCCTCGTCGCGGAAGCGGCGGGTCAGCGAGCGCGTCGACAGCCCGGCCGCCTTGGCGACGGCGTCGGCGACCAGCGGCGCGCCGAGGTCGCTTAGGATGAGGTCCATCGCCCGGCCGAGCTCGGGGCTCGCGGCGGTCGGGAGGAACCACGGCCGGGCGTGGCGGGCCCAACCGGCGCAGAGATCGGCGAGGAGGCAGAAGTAGGCCGCGGGGTCGACGACCACGTCGTCGCCGGTGTCGACCGCGATCCCCCAGCCGGCGGCGTGGAGGATCATCGCCCGACCGACGGGCGGCAGCGGGAAGGCGCAGACCGCCGCGGCGATCGGGCGGACGCTCGCGGTCGTGAAGTAGACCGTCGCGAGGGTCGCGGCTCGACCTGTGCGCACGCGGTGGTCGACCCCCGCGGGGATCCACGCGGCGCGCTGCGGCGGCAGCTGCCAGCGCGCGGCCCGGGTCTCGACGTCGAGGAGGCCGCGGCGGGCGTAGAGGAGCTGGTGGCGGGCGTGGCTGTGCCAGTCGCCGACGATCGCCGGCGCGAGCTCGTCGACGAGGACGAAGCAGGGCGCCGCGGCGCGGTCGACATCGACGTGCGCGATCATGTCCCCGCGAAGTAGCACGGCCGGCGCCGGAGGGGGACGACGCGCCGCGCCGCCGCTCCGTTCATTGTTCGTCGACGTCGCTTGTCGACGTCGTTTGTCGGGGCCATGAACGACGCGACTTTTTTCTGCCGCGTCGAAATCGTCTCGGCCGGTGGCGCGTTGAAGCCAGCGTCCGATGAACACCCACGACCTTCGCTCCCCCTCCTTTGGGCCGCGGCGCCGCCTCGGGGCCCAGCTTCTGCGGATCACCCTCTTCACCGCCTCGCTGGCGACGCTCGCCGGCTTCGTCGCCGCGGACGTCCTGGCGGCCGAGCCGGAGGTCGCGACCATCGACGACGCGGCCGACTTCGACGCCGACGACGAGCTCGCGGAGCGCACTGTCTTCGCCGCGGTGATGCACATCCCCGACGGCGCGGCGCCGGCCGCCTCGAGCCCGCCGGAGCCGCCGAAGAAGGTCCGCAAGAAGAAGCGCCCGTCGAAGAAGCTCGCCTTCGGCCGCTTCGAGGGCTACTGAGCGGCGCCGCCGATCACCCCTAGACCCCGCACGTCATGCTCCCGCTCGTTCTCGGCACGGCCCTCTTCCTCGCGTTGATGGCCGGGATCTTCGTCCCCCTCGAGGGCTGGGCGCCGCGTCGGCGCCTGCGGAGCGAGCCGCGGGTGATCGCGCTGTGCGTCGGCCTCCTCTTCGTCGACGTCCTGGCGATGGAGTGGGTCGGCGGCCCGCTCCTCGACTGGATCGCGGCCGACGGCGGGCTCCTCGGGTCGCTTGAGGCGGTCGTCCGCGCGCCGGCGTGGCTCAAGGTCGCGGCGGTCTTCGTCCTCGCCGAGGCCGCCGGCTACTGGATCCACCGCGCCGCCCACCGCGTGCCGTGGCTGTGGCGCTTCCACGCCCTCCATCACGCGCCGGAGCACCTCCACTGGCTCGAGGCCTGGCGCCAGCACCCGATCGACTTCGTGCTCCACGGGATCGCCGTCGGCCTCCCGGGGGCGCTCCTCGACGCGTCGCTCGCCGACCTCACGGCGGTCGTGCTCCTGCGCAAGACCTACACGACCTTCCTCCACGCCAACCTGCGCTGGCGCCTCGCCTGGCTCGAGCCGTGGATCGCGACGCCGAGCTTCCACAACGTCCACCACAGCCACGACCCGCGCGAGTACGATCGCAACTTCGCCGGGATGTTCCCCGCGCTCGACAAGCTCTTCGGGACCTACGCGCGGCCGCGGGCGTGAGCTGAGCGAGGCGCTCGGGTACGGCCCCGCGGACCGTGATCTGGCCCGACACCGGCGCCGCGGATAGCCCGACCGAGCGCCGCTCGCTCGGTACGAAGCGCGAGATGATTAGACCTGTCCTTCGGGACCTGTTGACCGCGGCCGCCGGGCGACGACGAGGCCGGCGAGCACCGACGCGAACATCACCTCGATGAAGCGGAGGATCGCCCGACCGAAGGGGGAGGCGAGGCCGACCGCGTCGGCGACCGCCTCGGGGCCGCCGCCGCGGGCGAGGGCCTGGGCCTCGGCGAGGGCGCGGGCCTCCTCGAGGGCCGCGGGGGCGATCGCCCGGTGGATCGTCCAGGTGAGAACGGCGGCGGCGATCCCCGCGACGAGGCCGATCTCCGCGCCGGCGACGAGCTGCCCGGCGTAGTCGCGCCCCTCGGCCGCGCTCGCCCGGACGCCGGCCGCCGCGGCGATGAGCACCACCGGCAGCGACAGCCACGCGAGGTGGCCGAGGGTCGGGTGGACGACCCAGCCGCCCGCAGCGAGGGCGAGCTCGACGACGGCGACAGCGGCGGCGCTGAGGAGAGCTGCGCGGAGGGTCGCGGACATGGGCAGGGGCGGCGAGGGCCGGCGCCCGTCGGAATACTACAGGTGTCGAGGTCGCCGCCAGCGACGGTCCTGCGCCTGCGCGAACGCCCGCGAGGCCGCTTCGACGGCGAGCGCGGGACAGTCGGAGGCGCCGCTCGGCGACCATGGGGACCGCGTGGGACGACTGCGGCGTTCTGCGGAGCGTGGCGCCTGAAGCCTGACGAAGGGAGAAGATCTTTGCAGCGAGCGTCGCCACGTCGCCGGCGAGCTTGGGGTAGCGCCTCGCAGCGCCGCCGCTAGCGAGCTCACAGCGCTGGATACTCGGCACGACGCTCAGCCAGCGCTCAGCGGAGGTTCGCAGCAGCGAGCGTCACCGCGTCGCGGCGAGTCTGAGGCAGCGTCGCGCAGCGCCGTCGCTCGTTGGCTCGCAGCGCCGGATGCTCGGCGCGTCGCGCCTCAGCCAGCGCTCAGCGGAGGTTCTCAGCGGTGAGCGCCGCCTCGTCGCCG
>JAGQIT010000731.1 GCA_020431135.1 Myxococcales bacterium
CGCGATCCCAGCGCGCTCCTCCGCGGCCTCGACGAGCTCGCGCCGACCCCCGGCGAGGCCGACCTCGGCCGCGCCCTCGCCCTCGCCCGCAACGCCGTCGACGGCCAGGCCGGGCCGCAGATCCTCCTGCTCACCGACGGCGCCGTCGACGACGCCGGGGCGAAGGCCGTGAAGGGCTGCGCCGACGGGCCGATCCCCTGCGCCGTCGCCAAGTTCACGGGGCCGCCGGCGAGCCTGGCGATCACCGCCTTCGCCGCCCGCCGCTACCCGAGCGACCGCGAGAAGGTCGAGGTCCTCGCCGAGGTCATCAACCTCGGCGACGCGCCGGCGTCGGTGCTCCTCGAGGTCCAGGCCGACGGCATCGGCATCGGCAAACGCGAGCTGACCTTAGAGCCAGGTGAGTCGGCGCGCGAGATCCTCCACGAGCTCGACGCCGCGCGCAGCCGCCTCGTCGCCCGCCTCGTCGCCCCCGAGGGCGCCGCCGCCGACCACCTCGGGCCGAGCGCCGACGACGTCGCCTACGCCGTCGTCCCGCCGCTGCGCCCCCTCGAGGTCGCCCTCGCCACCGACGGCACCGACCTCTTCCTCGAGGCCGCGCTCCTCACCCTCGGCGATCACGTCAACCTCAGCGGCGTCGCGATCGCCGAGGCGACCGCCGACCACCCGGCGATCGCCGGCGCCGATCTGGTCTTCTATGATCCCGGCGACAACCCGCTGCCGAGCCCGCTGCCGAAGAAGGACATGGTCCTCTTCGATCCGTGGCGCTTCGCCGAGTCGCCGGCGCCGATCGCCAAGGCCAAGGACGTCGCCCGGCCCTTCCTCACCGAGCAGCTCAAGGACCACCCGATCCTCGAGCACGTCACCCTCAAGGACGTGAACCTCAGCCGCGGGACGGTCTTCGACGCGGCGCCCGGCGACGAGCTGCTGATCCGCTCGCTCGGCGAGCCGCTCGCGCTCCTGCGCCAGGGCAGCGAGGGGACGGTGCTCGCCTTCGGCTTCGACCTCCGGCAGAGCGACCTGCCGCTGCGCACCGCCTTCCCGGTGCTCGTCGCCAACATCATCGACTACTTCGAGCGCTCGACGCCCGGCTTCGTCGCGGCGATCCCCGTCGGCGCCCGCCGGCCGATCGCCCTCGCTGAGCTCGGTCTGCCGGCGATCGGCGTGACCGCGGTCGAGGTCTTCGCAGGTTACGGCGAGGGCGACGAGGCGCCGACGATCGCCCCGGTCCAGGACGGGATCCTCCGCCTGCGCGCGACCACCCCGGGGATCGTCCGCCTGCGCGCCGTCGACGGCCAGAGCGCGGGCGCCGAGGTGGCGCTCGCGGTCAACCAGGCGAGCGCCGCGGCGTCGGACCTCCACGATCGCCTCGGCGACCTCCCGGACGCCGCGGCCGCGCCCGCCGACGCCCCGAGCCCCGCGCCGCTCTCCCAGGGGCCGCTGTGGACCCTCCTCGTCCTGGTCGCGGCCGGGATCGTCGCCCTCGAGTGGGCCAGCTATCACCGGCGGTGGACGGTATGAGGTCGCCGCTCCTCGTCCCGGCGCTCGCCCTCGGGGTCGGCCTCGCCGCGGCCCTCGCCCTCGCCTTCGCCTACCCGGCGCCGGCGCCCTGGTCGGTCGAGCTGCCGGCGTGGCTCGCCGAGCGCCTGTCGCCCCTCGGCGATCGCAACTGCGTGCTCCAGCGGCCGCAGGCGCTGTGGCTGATGCCGACGGCGGCGCTCCCCTTCCTCTTCGCGATCAGCCGGCGCAGCCTCGTCGACCTCGCGCCGGTGCAGATCGCCGCGCAGCTCGTCGCGCGCCTCGGGCTGCTGATGGCGATCGCCCTCGCCCTCGCCCTGCCGACGCTCCAGAGCCCGACCCGCGGCAAGACGGTCGTCTTCGCGGTGGACGTCTCCGCGAGCATCGACGACGGCCAGCTCGCGGCCGCCGAGACGCTCGTCCGCGAGGGGCTCGCCTACGTGGAGGCGGAGTCGGCGGAGGAGCTCGACCGCGAGGATCGGACGCGCCTGCGCCTCGTCACCTACGGCGCGCGGGCTCGGGCGATCGACCTCGAGGGGGACGACAGCGGCAGCGAGGGCGCGGCCGCAGCGGAGGGCGCGACGATCCCCCGCGATCCCGAGCACGCCCTCGCCAGCGATCACGCCGGCGGCCTCCGCCTCGCCGCGGCGCTCGTCGATCCCGAGTCCGAGGGGCGCCTCGTGCTCATCACCGACGGCGGCGGCTCGAAGGCCGAGCGGGCCGACCTCGCGGCGACGGTGCGCGAGCTCGGCGAGCGCGGGATCCGGGTGCACACGCGCTCGTTCCCGGCGGCCGCCCGCGCCGATCTCGTGGTCGCCGGCGTCCACCTCCCCGAGGAGCTGCGCGTCGGTCAGACCTTCGACGTCGTCGTCGACCTCGAGGCGGTCGGCGTCGCCAAGGACGAGGCCGCCAAGCAGCAGCTCCGCCTGCGCCTCGACAAGGACGGCGCCCCCAACCCCCTCACCCCCTTCGTCGACGTCGAGCTCCCGGGGCCGGGCCCCGACGGCGCCCTCCAGGTCAAGATCCCCGCGCGGGTGAGCGAGCCCGGGCCGGTGGTCTTCACGGCGATCCTCGAGACGGCCGCGGTCCCCGAGTCGCTCAACCGCGAGGCGGCGAACGACCGCGCCGGCGTCGTCGGCGAGGTCCGCGGGCGCCCGCGCGTCCTCCTGACGAGCACCGGCGACGACACCCAGGCGCTCGCCCGGGCGCTGCGCGCCGATCATCTCCACGTCGACGCCGTCGCCCCCGGCGACGTCCCAGCCGAGGTCGAGGGCCTGCGCCCCTATGACCTCGTGATCTTCTCCGACGTCCCCGCCGGGAGGATCGGCGGCGCGACCCGCCAGGCCGTCGTCTCCTACGTCGAGGACTACGGCGGCGGCTTCGTGATGATCGGCGGCGAGAGCTCCTTCGGCGTCGGCGGCTGGGGCGGGACGTCGATCGAGGAGCTCCTCCCCGTCCGCTTCGAGGGCGAGCGCCAGCGCGATCAGCCGACCCTCGCGCTCGTCCTCGTCATCGACAAGAGCGGCTCGATGAGCTCCGAGGATCGCCTCGACCTGGTCAAGGAGGCAGCTCGTTTGACGGCCGCGACCCTCGACCCGAGCGACGAGATCGGCGTCATCGCCTTCGACTCCTACCCCTACACGCTCGTCCGCCTCCAGCCGGCCGCCAACCGGATCCGCATCGCCGGCGACATCCGCCGCCTCAGCGCCGGCGGGGGCACCAACGCCCTGCCCGCCCTGCGCGAGGCCTTCCTCCAGCTCGTCGGCTCGCGGGCGCTGGTCAAGCACGTGATCCTCCTGAGCGACGGCCAGTCGCCCGAGGCCGGCGTCGCCGCGCTCCTCTCGGACATGCGCGACGCCGACATCACGGTCTCCGCGGTGGGCGTGGGCGCCGGCGCGGGCAAGGACTTCCTCGCCCGCGTCGCCGAGCGCGGCCGCGGCCGCTACTACTTCAGCCAGGACGGCACCGACGTCCCGCGGATCTTCAGCCGCGAGACCCGCGAGGTCACCCGCAACGCCGTCAACGAGCGCCTCCTCTACCCGCGGGTGGCGAAGAGCGTCCAGGCGCTGCGCGGCGTCGACTTCACGCGGGCGCCGGGGCTCAAGGGGCTCGTGCCGGTCAAGCCGAAGGCGCTCGCCGAGGTCCTCCTCAAGACCCACGACGGCGAGCCGCTCCTCGTCCGCGGCCGCCGCGGCCTCGGCCGCACCGCCGCCTTCGCCTCCGACGCCAAGCCGCGCTGGGCCGCCCACTGGCTGCGCTGGGGCGGCTTCGCCAAGCTCTGGAGTCAGATCGCCCGCGACGTCATGCGCCAGGGCGCGGGGCTCATCGGCGGCGCGTCGATCCGCGCGGTGCCGGCCGCCGACGAGGGGAGCTGGACGGTCGTCGTCGACGTCGACGCCGGCTCCGGCTTCGCCAACCAGCTCCGCGGCGACGTCGAGATCATCGATCCCGCGGCCGGCCCCGACGCCGAGCCCGAGCGCGTGCCTCTGGCCCTCACCGCCCCGGGCCGCTACGAGGCGGCGATCACCGGCGTCGACGCGAGCGGCGGCCAGCGCCTCCTCAAGGCCCGCCTCTTCGACCCCGAGATCGCCGACCGCCCCGCGGTCGAGGCCGTCGGTCAGGTGTCGATCCCCTACCCCGCCGAGATCGCCCCGGACAACCTCCTCGTCGATCCGAGCTGGCTCGCGGAGCTGCCGAGCGACGGCGACGACGGCCTCGCGCCGACCCACGAGGGGGCGATCGCCCCGCTCCTCGAGGCCGCGGGCGAGAGCCGCGGGCGCATGCACACCAAGGCGCTGTGGCCCTACGTCCTCTGGGGGCTGGTGCTGCCGCTGCTCGGGCTCGACCTGCTGCTGCGCCGGGTGTCCTTCGGGCGCCGGCGCCTGCGGGCCTGAGCCGTCACGATCACGGCGGCGGCGTCAGCTTGCCGTACTCGTCCTCGCCCCAGCAGAGGATCGTGTCGTCGACACGGACGGCGCAGGCGTGGCGATCGCCGACGTCGAGGAGGTAGAACTCGCCCGGCGGCGGGTCGAGCTCGCCGTAGTTGCCGCGACCCCAGCAGGTCAGGGTCCTGTCCTCGAGGATCCCGCAGGTGTGGTTGCCCTCCGCCGAGATCGCCAGGAAGGTCGCCCCCTCGGGCGGCGGCTTCGGGGCGTCCCAGTTGGTCCCGGCGCAGGCGAGCGTGCCGTCCGGGCGCAGGCCGCAGTTGTGGGTCCAGCCCGAGGCGACCGCGACGTGCGTCCCGGCGACCTCGTAGCCGCCGCCGCCGCCCCCCCAGCACAGCATCGCGCCGTCCTCCCGGAGCGCGCAGGTGTGGCTGATGCTCGCCGCGATGTCGAAGAAGATCCCGGGCGGCGGATCGCTCTTGCCCTCGTACTCGGCGCCCCAGCACGCGAGCGTCCCGTCGTCACGGATGCCGCACGCATGATCCTCCCCGATGGCGAGCTTCACGAAGTAGCCGATGCCGAAGGGGACGTGGCTCGCGATCCCGCTCCCGAAGCAGTCGCCGCGGCCGTCGCTGAGGATCGCGCAGGTGAGCGTCCAGCCCGCGGAGACGCCCGGGAGGAAGCTCCAGTCGGGCGGCTTGATCGCGCCGGTGTCGCGGCCCCAGCAGACGAGCTCGCCGGTGCTCCGCAGGGCGCAGTTGTGATCGTAGCCGGCGGAGAGGTCGAGCCACGCCGGCTCGTCGCCGGTGCCGGTCGTCTCGCCGACCGACGTGCTCCCGGTCTCCCCTGTCGAGGCGCTCCCGGTCGCGCTCGAGGTCCCGTCCGTCGTCCCGCCCGAGGTCGCGCTCGAGGTCCCGTCCGTCGTCCCGCTCGAGCTCCCGCCATCGGAAGTCCCCGTGGCGTCCGCGCCGCTCGACGCGGAGCCCGCGGTGGCGCTCGCCCCCGAGGTCTGAGAGTCCTCCCCAGAGCCGCCTGCGCAGCCGCATAGCAGCGCTCCGTGAACGATCAGGCGACGCGCTCCAGCCCGGGCCCCAGGGATCATCCGCGGAGTCTACCCCACCCCCGGCGGCCACCGCCCGAGACAGATGTCCAATCGGCCATGGCCTCGCGACCGGGCCGGCCGCGGCTGGGCGGACCGTCGACCCCGAGAACAAAGAAGAGGCGCCCCCCGTGAACCGCCGGCGCCGAGCGGCGACTACCTCCCGCGGTACCTCGTGCGGCGCCTCGATCACCCTCGCGTATTCGCGCCATGTCCGGCCGGACAGCGCCGCCATAGCGCCATGACGCGGCTGTCGTGGGAAACGTCCCGCGCCGCGAAAATCCGGCGTAAAGCGGCCGTGAAGCGGACTTCAAGCGTTGGCACGAGGCTTGAATCACAGGCGGTCCATAATGCTTCGCACCTCCCTTAAGCGCGCCCTCCCCCTCGGTCTCCTCCTCTCCTCCGCCTTCGCCAGCGGCTGCTCGACGTACATCGTCGAGGAGACCGGTGACGACGGCGCGACCGCGAACGCCACCAGCGCCAGCGCCAGCGACGGTTCGAGCGACGGCAGCGACGGCTGGGACAGCTCCGCCGGCGGGACGAGCGGGGGCTCGAGCGACTCGGCGTCGGGCGGCGACTCGGGCGATCCGGGCGGCACCGGCACCTCGGGCGAGACCGGGGGCGACTCGGCCGGCGACACCGACACCGGTGACACCGACACCGGCGAGCCCGAGCCCGAGCCCGATCCCGGCCAGCTCACCGCCGGCGAGTGGCGCGACCTCGACCACTGGGACTTCTGGCTCGGCCTCCTCAACGACCCGAACTGGCAGGCGATGGAGGACATGTGGCGCTTCTACACGAGCCAGCGCTACGCGGTCGTCGTCGAGGCCGACGGCGCCCACGTCAACGACGCGCAGGTCGCCCTCCTCGCCGGCCAAGAGACGATCTGGGAGGCCCGCACCGACGTCGACGGCCGCGCCGAGCTCTTCGCCGGGCTCTTCGGCGCCGACGTCGAGGGGCCGCTGTCGATCAGCGTCAACGGCGTGGCGATGGTCGACGAGGCCGCGCCCGCGGCCGCCGACCCGATCGTCATCCAGCTCGACCCCGTCGATCCGCCGGCGCAGGTCCTCGACCTCCTCTTCATGATCGACACCACCGGGTCGATGGGCGACGAGCTCCAGTACCTCCAGGCCGAGCTCGCTGACGTCATCGACGAGATCCAGACCCTCGTCGGCCAGAGCTTCAAGCTGCGCCTGAGCGTCAACTTCTACCGCGACGAGGGCGACGCCTACGTCGTCCGCCCCTTCCCCTTCACCGAGAACATCCCCGAGGCCCTCGACACCCTCGCGGCGCAGGACTGGGGCGGCGGCGGCGACTACCCCGAGGCCGTCACCCAGGCGCTCGACAGCGCGATCGCGGATCACCAGTGGAGCGACTCGGCCGTCGCCCGCCTCACCTTCCTCGTCCTCGACGCGCCGCCGCACAACACCCCGGACAACGTCGGCAGCATGAACGTCCGCGTGAAGGAGGCCGCCGCCAAGGGCATCCGGATCATCCCGGTCGCCTCGTCCGGCGTCGACAAGGACACGGAGTTCTTCCTCCGCTTCATCGACATCGCCACCGGCGGCACCTACGTCTTCCTGACCAACGACTCCGGCATCGGCGGCGACCACATCGAGCCGACGATCGGCGACTACCAGGTCGAGTTCCTCAACGACCTGCTCGTCCGGCTGATCGCCGAGTCGGTCGGCGTGAAGTAGTTGTTTGTTCCTCGTTGCTCGCCGCGCGCGAGCCGAGGCTAGGCTAGCGAGCCCGCGGGAGACCGCGGGCTCGCGGCGTTCTCGGGACCCCGACGCGCGCTCAACGACGCGACGACGCGCGTTGTGCGCGCAGGCGCGCGTCGCTACCGTAGTGAGATGGCGAGGCCGCAGCGCCCCTCGGCGGCCTCGTGCACGCGCTGTGGGCTGCCCTGCGCCGACCCGGCGACCCCCGACCAACCCCTCCAAGCGAGTAAGCCTCCGACGATGTCGATCCACGAAGTCTTCCCCTACCTCCGCGTCCGTGGCGGCGAAGCTGCCATCGCCTTCTACCGCGAGGCCTTCGGCGCGACCGAGCTCTTTCGCCTCGTCGATCCGAGCGACGGCCGGATCGGCCACGCCGAGCTCCGGCTGAGCGACGACGCGATCCTGATGCTCTCCGACGAGTACCCCGAGATGGGGATCCTCAGCCCGCAAAGCGTCGGCGGCGTCGGCATGTCGATCCACCTCCACGTCGACGACGCGGACGCGGCGATCGCCCGCGCCGCGGCGGCCGGCGCCGAGGTGATGCGCCCGCCGACCGACCAGTTCTACGGCGAGCGCGGCGGGACGATCGTCGATCCCTTCGGCCACACCTGGGACATCGGCCACAGCATCGAGGAGGTCGAGCCGGCCGAGATGCAGCGGCGCTGGGACGCGATGCACGCGGACGCCTCGCGCTAGTCGTCATCACCCCGCGTGACCTCGACGACGATACGCCGCGGTCGTCGAGCCATGGCTCGACGACCGCTGTGGGACGCCCGCGCATCCGCCGACGCGGGCTGCTAGGGTCCCCCGGATGTGGCGCCCCCACCCTGACTCGAACGCCTTCCTCGACGCGCTCGCCGACCTCGAGGCGCCCGCCCGCTACTACGCGCTCGTCGACGCGCCCGCGACCGCCGACGAAGCGGAGGCGCTCGAGGAGCTCCTCGAGCGCGAGGGCCTGCGCGCGGCGTGGTTCCGCCGCGAGCGCTTCTGGCGGCACGTCCGCGAGGACGGCGATCGGACGTGGTGGCTCCACCTCGCGGCCTCGGGCGGGCGCCTCGAGCTCGGCCTCTACCTGCGGACGCCCCGCGGCGACCTCGGCGGCCCGGCGCACTCCCTCGTCCTCAAGGCCGCGCGGCGACGCAGCCGGGGCTTCACCCGCGAGCCGCCCTACCCGCGCCTGCCCCTGACGACAGGCTCCGTCCGCTTCGCCCGCTGGCTCCTGGAGGCGATGGCGAGCGCCGCCGGCGAGCGCTTCGACGCGCGCTGAGGGCACGGCGGGCGCCGAGGATGTCCGATCGTTCATCCGCCGGTCCTCTCGTCCGACCTCCGCAGCTCCACCCGGGCCGCGCGGACGCGGGCTATACTCCGGCGGTGACGCGCGCGTTCGCAGCCGCGGCGCTCCTCTGCGCGGCCTGCCGCGCCCCGAGCCCTGAGCCCGCGACGCCGCCGGCTCCCGTCGCTCCCGTCG
>JAGQIT010000732.1 GCA_020431135.1 Myxococcales bacterium
CGGCATCCCCAGCCCCGGCGGCGGCGCCCCCATGGCGATCATCGTCCGCCCGCCGCCGAACTGCTGACGAGCCCCGTGGATCGCCAACACGGTGATCGGCGTCTGCCCGCAGACGAAGGTCTGCCCGGGCTGGAGCGCCGACTCGGGCGTGCGCATGCCGTTGATCAGCACGCCGTTGGTGCTCCCGAGGTCGCGGATCACGACCTTGCCGCCGCCCAGGCGGATCTCCGCGTGGCGGCCCGAGGCCTGCGCGTCCTCGAGAACGATGTCACCCTGGTCGCGGCCGATCGTGATGACCGGCGCCGTGATCGTCCGGGTCTCCGCCGGCTTCTGGATGTACTGAATCTTGAGAACGTACGAGCTCTCGGCCACGCCTCGCCTCCGGTGTGCGCGCAAGTCTCGCAACCAGCGGCCCGCGAAGCAAGGCCAACACCGCGAGCGCGCTGACACGATCGTCGCTACAACTCGCTGAGAGAACCGCGCGCTCGGCCGTTCTCACGACCTTGCCGCGAGGATGCGCGACACAAGGGGACGTGGGCGGCGTTCTGACGACGCGCTGCGCACACGCGACGCTCGCGCGGAGACGCCGCGTTCGCAGCGCAGATCCCTCATCGACCGCCAGGACGCCGCCGCCCCGGCGCGCTCAGGCGCGCGACCTATGCCGCGGGCTGCGGCCCGGCGCGGACGCCCCCAAGCGATGAAGCGAGCGTGCGCCCGCGACCGCCGGGCGCGCTCACCCGGGGTTGATGATGCAGGTGTCGAGGATCGTGCTGACGGCGTCCTGGAAGAAGGCGTTGTAGTCCTCCGAGCAGATCGCGCCCTCGATGCCGCGCTCGCCGAAGAGGCTGATCATCTCGGACCAGTGCGCGCCCCCCTTGCCGCAGCCCATGTCCGGCTGCGGGATCAGGCCGAGCATGACGATCCGATCCTCGTCGCCGCCCTTCGCCGCGACGACGGCGTCGTAGGTGTCGAAGGAGCTGTTCACGTCCTCGACGTTGGGGTCGTCTGAGAGGAAGGTGACGACGAGGATCGCGTCGTCGCGGAGGAAGCCGTCGTTGCAGCCGCCGGGGGCGTTGATCGCCGGCGCCAGGGCCTCGACGATGCCGTCCATCGGCCGCTCCGACGGGTGGCCGGCGAGGCCGACCGAGGCCGCGCACGAGAAGTTGTCGACGAGGTCCGGGTCCTCCGAGAGGAGGTAGCGGTTGCCGCCGAAGAAGTCGCACGGCATGTTGCTCGCCGCCTCCCCGGCCGGGTGGTTGACGCCGGCGCCGCGGACCGTGTCGCACTCGACGAAGATGTCCATACACGCGTACTTGTTCGCCGCCTGACAGGTGCTGTGGCTGCAGGTGTTCGGGCTGCAGCGGCCCTCGGCGTCGGTGTCGGCGACCATGATGTGGTAGTCGTTGGTCGGCAGCGTGTTCTTGATCGTGTCGATGAAGGCGGGGAACGCCGCCTTCAGCGCGGTCTGCTCGCCCTGCATCGACACCGAGTTGTCGATCACGAAGAGGAAGTCGACCTTCTTGCAGCCCTCGGCCTCGCCGGTCGTCGTCGTCGTCGTCGGGTCGGTGGTCGCGTCGGTCATCGTCGCGCTCGCCGACGCGCCGCTCGTCGTCGACTCGCCGCCGGTGCTCTCGGTGTCCGAGGCGCTGCCGGTGGTGGTGGTCGTCGTCCCGGTGCTCGAGTCGCTGGTCGCGTCGCTGGTCGCGTCGCTGCCGCTCGAGCTGCTCGACTCGCCGCCGCTCGAGCTGCTGTCCGTCGCCGTCGCCGTGACGCTCCCCGCGGTCGTCCCCTGCGAGTCCGAGGTCCCGCTGTCGTCGCCGCTGCAGGCGGCCAACGCCAGCGCAAAGAGGATCGAGGGCGCGTACGTCGTATCAATCCGCATAGCTAGTGAACTCCTATGCGCTCCACTCTACGACGGGGCCGCGCGCGAGGACACCAGGAACCCCGAGCCGCGCGCGCCGGGATCTCGCTTGCACGATCCGCGCGGCGCACCGATGCTTCCCCGGCTCGATCGCCGATGTCGCCTCGCCCCCCCAGCTCGGGCCGCGCGCCGCTCGTGCCGACGCTCGCCCTCTTCGCCGTCGCCGCCCTCGCCTGCCAAGCGCGCGAGGCGACGCCGCCGACCTCGTCGCGGCCGTCGTCGACCCTGGCGCCGCTCAGCGACGAGGCGACCGCCGCCGTCGCCGACGCGTCGACGCTCTACTGGCGCCACCCCGCCGCGGGCCCGGGCGCGGCCGCCTGCGAGCCCTGGGCGCTGCGCTTCGTCGATCGCGAGCGCGGCGTCGCTCACCTCGAGCGCGCGCGCGAAGACGCCGACGGATCGCCGGCGACGCTGCGCTTCACGCTGACGATCGCCGACGGCTACCTGCGCCTGAGCGCCCCGGAGATCGAGCGCGAGGGCGACCGCACCTCCCTGCCCTGCGTCTTCGCCGGGCGCGCCGAGCTCCGCCGCGGCGGCGCGCCCGAGCTCGACCTCGAGAGCAGCTCGGCCTGGTACCTCGACGCCGAGGCCTGCGAACGCGGCCGTGAGGAGGGGCGCGTGCGTCCGCTCGGCTGCGCGGCGACGCTCGCCGACCTCCCCTCGCGCGCGCGCCTCCTCGCGCCGCTGGCCGCGACG
>JAGQIT010000733.1 GCA_020431135.1 Myxococcales bacterium
TCCGGCGCCGCGTGAGCGGGCGATCGATCGTCTCGTCGATCGCCTCCGCGACGCCAACCATCGCGTCCGCGAGGCCGCCGTCACGGGCCTGCGTCTCGCCGACGCCGGCGGCGCTGCGGCGGCGATCGAGGCCTACGCCAAGCCGCTGGCGACGCAGTTCCGGGTCCCCCACGAGAAGACCGCCGACGCGCTCCGGCGCGGCCGCGGGAGCAAGAAGCTCGCGTCCCTGGAGAAGGAGGTCAGCGACCTCCAGGACAAGCTGCGCAAGCTCCAGGCGGCGGTCGACAAGCTCGGCGATCGGGCGGCCGGCGACGGCGACAACGGCGCGAAGGGCGAGGGCTAGGTCGACGCGCTCTCACTTGCCCTTGCCGACCCTCTCGTCCGCCAGAGCTCGCAGTACGCCGGTTACAGCTGCGCTCTGACGAAGTCGCGAGGGCCGACGATTTCTGCGAGAGCACAGGTCGATCACTCGGACGTCCTCCTCGGAGCCCGTCCCGCAAGTCCCCGTCCGCATCGAGCCGGGCGTTGCCCGTCGCCGCCCCTGTGGCTCGGCGGCTCGGCGAAATCCGCTGCGTCGGGAGCGTCGGCGCGATATCGTCCCTGCGCTCGGAGTCCGAGCCGGGAGTCAAGGACGACCCCGCGACCTTCAGGAAGAGACATGTCCGAAAGTAACGCCAAGAACATCTCCGTGTGGATGGACATCCCCGTCGCCGACCTCGACCGCGCCTCGCGCTTCTACGCCGGGGTCCTCGCCCGCAAGGTCGAGCGCGAGTCCTACGAGGGCTACAGCTTCGCGGTGGTCGAGCACGACGAGGGCAACGGCGCCTGCCTCGTCCCGGGCGGCGACACGATCGCCGCGGACAAGGGCCCGCTCGTCTATCTCAACGTCGACGGCCGGATCCGCCACGCGACGGCGATGGTCCGCGAGCTCGGCGGTCGGGTCACGGAGGAGATCCACGCGATCGGCCCGCACGGCTTTCGGGCGCTGATCGTCGACAGCGAGGGCAACCACTTCGCCCTCCACTCGACCTCCGACGCGTGATCGGGCGCCGTACCGGGCGTTCTGCGAGCTCTGGCGGAGGCGAGAGGGTCGACGAGAGCGAGTGAGGGCGCGTCGAATGCTCGGACAGCCTCTTGGGAGCCGCTGTCCGAGCGTGACGCGAGCTGGCTCGGTCATCGTCGGGCTGTCATGTCCCCCTCGGTGAGGGAGCGGGGTGGGTCCCGCTCGGATGGGATCGCGGGCGCATCCGTGCGCGCCGCGTTGGGTGATCGAGACCCCGGCGTTCATGGGGCGGTCGCCTGACCGCGGGGGATCGACGCCGTGACCGAGGTCGCTAGGGCGGATGAGCGTCCGCGTCGTGGGGGCTGCGGGCGGCAGTTTTACGGCGGTTCGTCGCGTATCCTCGGGGCTCCGGCGAGGGTCGCTTCGGGCGGACAGCGTCGGTCGGAGGTTGCGATGGCGTGGCGTAGAGCAGGGGCTTGGGTGGTGTGTATCGGCGTCGGCGCGAGCACGGGCTGCGGAGACGACGGCGCGTCGACGACGGAGGCGAGCGCGACGACCGGGACGACCTCGGCGACCGGCGCGTCGATGACCGCGACGACGGGGAGCTCGGCGTCCGCCGGCACCGAGTCGACGGCAGGCGAGACCGACGCGATGACGACGACGGGGAGCTCTGCGACGGGCGAGGCCACCGAGAGCGCGACCTCGGAGAGCGAGAGCGCGAGCTCGGACACGGCGACGACCGACACCACGACCGGCGGCGTGACCCCGGCCTGCGATCCCGCGGGCGGCAGCGACGACGTCGCCGCGCCCGAGCTGCTCCTGATCCTCGCGGACCGCTGGGAGGAGGGCTGGCTCGGCTCGCCCGCGGTCGCCGATCTCGACGGCGACGGGACCAACGAGATCATCGTCCCGCGGGGCAACGCCCTCATCGTCTGGGGCAGCGACGGATCGCTGAGGTCGAAGACGACGGCGGCGGGCGGCCGGATCTGGGCGAGCCCGGTGGTCGCCGATCTGACGCCGGATCCAGGCCTCGAGATCGCGTTCGCCGCGCGCGAGAACCTCTACATCCTCGGGGCCGACGGCGCGGTGCTCCCCGGCTTCCCCGTCGCCTGGGAGGACGAGCTGCGCTCGCTCGCGGCCGGTGACGTCGACGGCGACGGCGACCTCGAGCTCTTCGTCCTCGAGATCTTCGGCGGCGGCGCCTCGCGCATGCATCTCTTCCAGCTCGACGGCAGCGAGGTGGCCGGCTGGC
Organism: Myxococcales bacterium; assembly: GCA_020431135.1. Classification (GTDB taxonomy): domain Bacteria; phylum Myxococcota_A; class Polyangia; order Nannocystales; family Nannocystaceae; genus JADJRG01. The sequence continues at coordinate 2,256 of JAGQIT010000733.1, forward strand.
CGCTGGACCTGCC
>JAGQIT010000734.1:0-7005 GCA_020431135.1 Myxococcales bacterium
TCGGCCACGAGCTCCGCAACCCGCTCGCGGTCATGCAGACCTCGCTCCAGCTCCTCGGGCGCCGGGTCTCCGACGAGCCGAGGGCGCAGCGCCACCTGACGAAGCTCGGCAACCAGATCGGCCTGTGCAACGCGATCATCAGCGATCTCCTCGAGCTCGCCCGCGATCGCCCGCCGGAGCGCCACATGGTCGACCTCGTCGACCTCGTCCGCGCCGCCGTCGCCGAGGTCCCGCACCCCGAGGCGATCGCGGTCAGCCTCAACCTCCCCGAGACCATGACCCCGGCGCTCGTCGACGCCGGCCAGGTCCGCCAGGTGATCATCAACCTCGCCCTCAACGCCGTCCAGGCGATCGGGCCTTCGGGGCAGATCGAGATCCGCGTCGAGGCGCAGGGCGGCGACGTCGCGCTGATCGTCGAGGACAACGGCCCGGGGCTCCCGGCCGACGTCGAGCGCCGCCTCTTCGAGCCGCTCTTCACGACGCGCTCGCGCGGCACCGGCCTCGGCCTCGCGCTCTGCCGCCGGATCACCGAGAAGCACGGCGGCACGATCGCCGCGGGCAACCGCCCCGAGGGCGGCGCCCGCTTCGTCGTCACGCTGCCGCGCGACGGCGCCAACCCGAGCTAGGGAGGCCAGGGGAATGAACCAGCGCGTCCTCGTCGTCGACGACAACCATGATCTCGCGGAGAACCTCGCCGAGCTCCTCGAGGACGAGGGCTACGAGGTGGCGACCGCCTACAGCGGCGAGGACGCCCTAGAGATCGCGAGCGATCGCAGCTTCGACACCGTCCTCGCCGACATCCGCATGCCGGGGATGAACGGCGTCGAGCTCGTCAAGCGCCTCAGCGAGCTCAACCCCGAGACGACCTACCTGCTGATGACCGCGTACTCGTCGGACGCGGTCCTCGGCGAGGCGATGCGGGCCGGCGTCCGGGCGATCCTCCCCAAGCCGATCGATCTGTCGATGCTCCTCAAGCGGCTGCCGCACGGGGCGGTCGACGTCCTCGTGATCGAGGACGAGGTGCAGCTCGGCGAGCTCCTGGTCGAGGCGCTCGGCCGCCGTGGCTACCGCGCGCGCGTCGCCCACAGCTGCGGCGACGCGATCGAGCAGATCGAGCACAACGCCCCAGACGCGGTGGTGCTCGACGTCTTCTTGCCGGACGGCAACGGCGCGGAGCTGGCCCGCGAGCTCTGCCTCGACAAGGGGATCCCGGTGGTCCTGATGACCGGCTTCGACTTCTCGGGCGGCGCGGAGCTCGTCCAGTCGCTGCCGTCGAAGAGCTCGCGCTTCCTCGCCAAGCCCTTCCACACCGACGCGCTCCTCGACGCCCTGCGCTCCCTGGTGAAGCCCGGAGAGAGCGCGCAGTGACGGCGCCGCGCGTCCTCGTCGTCGAGGACAACCTCGCGCTCGCCGAGAACGTCACCGAGCTCCTCGAGGACGAGGGCATGGAGGTGCTGGTGGCGACCCGCGGCGAGGTCGCGCTCCGCCACGCGCGCGCGCACCGGATCGATCTGGCGATCGTCGACGTCCGCCTCCCTGACGTCACGGGGATCGAGCTCGTCGCCGAGCTCCGACCGATGATCCCCGGCGGCGAGATCATCTTCATGACCGGCAACGCGACCCTCGACACCGCGATCGCGGCGGTCCGCGAGGGCGTCTTCGCCTACGTCCAAAAGCCCTTCGATCCCTTCGATCTCCTCGCCCTCGCCAACCGCGCGCTCGAGCAGGTCAAGCTCCGCCGCGAGCGCGCCCACCTCGCCCACGAGCTCGAGCGCTCGGAGCAGCTCCACCGCGGCGTCGTCGAGGCGGTCGAGACGCTGATCGTCGGCCTCGACCACGACGGCCGGATCCAGATGTGGAACCGCTGCGCGGCGCAGACCACCGGCTGGGAGGCGATCGAGGCCCTCGGCATCGACGCGGTCGACAACCTCTTCGACGAGGACGATCGCAAGGCCGTCCGCGAGTGGATCGAGCTCGCCTGGTCGACGCGACCGCAGGAGATCGAGGTCCGGCTGCGCACGCGCGACGGCGGCCACCGGACGGTGCGCTGGAGTCAGGCCTCGGTGATCTCCGACGGCCAGACGATCCTCCTCCTCGTCGGCCTCGACGTCACCGAGCGCCTCGCGCTCGAGCAGCGGGCCGCCGACGCCGAGGCGATGGCCTCGCTCGCCACGCTCACCGCCGGCCTCGCCCACGAGATCCGCAACCCGCTCAACGCGGCGATCCTCCAGCTCGAGCTCCTCTCGCGGGTCGGCAGCCGCCTCGAGAACGAGCGCGCGCGCGAGCGGATCGGCGGCAGCGTCCGCCTCGTCCAGGCGGAGATCCGCCGGCTGTCGAAGCTCCTCGAGGAGTTCCTCAGCCTCGCGCGCCCGCGCTCCTTCGACCTCTACCCGATCAGCCTTGCGGCGGTCATCGAGCACGTCTGCACGATGCAGCGGCCGGTCGCCGAGGCCGCCGGGGTCCGCCTGCTCGCCGACGGCCTCGACGCGTGGCCCTGCGTGCTCGGCGATCAGGGCAAGCTCACCCAGGTCTTCATCAACCTCGTGGTCAACGCGATCGACGCGATGCGCGGCTGCCCGCACCGGACGGACTACACCGGCCTCCAGCAGATCGAGGTCAGCGCCGAGCCGCGCGACGGCTACCTCGTCGTCCGCGTCGTCGACAACGGCCCCGGGATGCCCGACGAGGTCCGGAGCAACGCCTTCCGCCCCTTCTTCAGCACGAAGGAGCAGGGGACCGGCCTCGGCCTGCCGATCGTCAAGCGGATCATCGATCTCCACCGCGGGAGCATCGAGATCCTGCCGGCGCCGGAGGGCGGCACCTCGGTCGAGGTCTCGCTGCGCCTCGCGCCGGCGGCGGTCCCGGCGGACTGACGCCCGCGTCGCCGCCGGAATTGAGGCGGGGGCCGGCGACGTCGCGCCGACCCCCGTCGCTCGTCGCCGACGGTGCTAGCCCTCGAAGGCCGCGTCGGTGATCTCGAGCCCGCGGTCGATGATCGCGAAGCCCTCGCGGAGCTGCTCCTCGGTGATCGTCAGCGGCGGGTTGACCATGAAGTAGTGCCAGCGGACGAAGGTGAAGAGGCCGTTTTCGCGGAAGAACGCCGCGAGCTTGGCCATCGCCGGGTGGCCGCCGTTGAAGGGGGCGATCGGCTCGCCGGCGCTGTTCTTGCGGATCTCGATCGCGCCGAAGAGGCCGATGCTGCGGTAGCAGCGGATCGACCGGTGCTTCTCGGCGAGCTTGGCCATCTCGGCGAGGACCACCGGCTCGAGGGCGGCGGCGCGCTCGACGAGCTTCTCCTCCTCCATGACGTCGAGAACGGCGAGGGCGGCGGCGCAGCCGAGCGCGTGCGAGTTGTAGGTGAGGCCGCCCCAGTAGGTGTGCTCCTCGAAGTAGTCGGCGATCGGCTGGCGGATGCCGACGGCGCCGAGCGGCACGTACGACGAGGTCAGCCCCTTCGCCATGGCCACGAGGTCGGGGACGATGTCCCCGTGCTCGAACGCGAGCATCTTGCCCGTGCGCCCGAAGCCGGCCATCACCTCGTCGCAGATCAGGAGGATCCCGTGGCGGTCGAGGAGGGCCTTGAGCGCCTTCAGGTAGCCCTTCGGCGGCGGCAGGATCCCGTTGGTGCCGATCACCGACTCGATGATCATCGCCGCGATCGTCTGCGGGCCCTCGCCGGTGATCACCTCCTCGAGGTAGGTGAGGTGGTTCTCGATGATCGCCGCGTCGTCGTCGCCGTAGCTGTAGCTGTAGGGGTACATGCCGACGACGTGGACGAAGCCGGGGGCGCCCGGCTCGTTGGCCCAGCGCCGCGGCTCGCCGGTCGCCTGCATCGCCAGGTTGGTGCCGCCGTGGTACGAGCGGTAGGCGCTGAGGATCTTCTGCCGGCCGGTGTAGAGGCGAGCGATCCGCACCGCGTTCTCGACCGCCTCGGCGCCGCCGAGGGTGAAGAAGAACTTGTTGATGTCGCCCGGGCAGATCGCCGCGAGCTTGGCCCCGAGGCGCGCCCGCGGCTCGGTCGCCGTCCCCGGGTAGACGTAGGTGAGGCCCGCGTCGAGCTGGGCCTTGATCGCCGCGATCACCTTCGGGTGGTTGTGGCCGACGTTGACGCACATCAGCTGGCTGTTGAAGTCGAGGATCCGGTCGCCCTCGGGCGTGTACATGTAGACGCCGTCGGTGCGGGCGATCGGCAGGGGTTTGACCGTGTTCTGCTGGGCCCAGGCGTAGAGCGTGTGCTCGCGGCACGCCTTGATCATCGTCTCGCTGTCCATGCCGGACTCCTTCGCCTTGTCGCTGGTCATCGTCGCTGCTCCGTCGTCGAGGGGGCTGTCGCTGGCTTCTAGATGACCCTTAGGACATCCAGGTCATGTCCTTTTGCTGGGCCCAGCGGCTGGTGATCTTGCGCGGCCGCGTCCAGAAGCGGAAGCCGTCCCAGCCGGTGATGTCGCCGTGGCCGAACTTCGAGTCGTTCCAGCCGCCGAAGGCGAAGGGCTCGCGCGGGACGGGGACGCCGACGTTGACGCCGCACATGCCGGCGTTGACCCGCTCCATGACGTAGCGGGCGACGCCGCCGCTCTGGGTGAAGATCGACGCGGCGTTGCCGTAGGGGCTCGCGTTCTCGATGGCGATCGCCTCGTCGAGGGTCTTGGCGCGGATGATCGACAGGACCGGGCCGAAGACCTCCTCGCAGCCGCAGGGCATCTCGGGGAGGACGTGGTCGAGGACCGTCGGGCCGAACCAGTAGCCGCCGTCGGCGCCCTCGACCGCCGCCTTGCGGCCGTCGACGAGCACCTTGGCGCCGGCCTTCTCGGCCTCGTCGATGTAGCGGGTGATCCGGGCGACGGACTCGGGGCTGATGATCGCGCCGAGGTCCTCGCCGAGGCGGTAGCCGCGGGCGACCTCGGCGGTCGCGTCGATGATCGCCTGGACGTCGCCGACGGCGACCATCGCCGCCGCGGCCATGCAGCGCTGGCCGGCGCAGCCGAAGGCCGAGGCCGCGATCGTCGTCGACGTCAGCTCGAGGTCGGCGTCGGGGGCGACGAGGAGGTGGTTCTTGGCGCCGCCGAGGCAGAGCATGCGCTTGCCGGTCGCGCTGCCGCGGCCGTAGACGAGGCGGGCGATCGTCGTCGAGCCGACGAAGCCGATCGCCTTGACGTCAGCGTGGTCGACGAGCGCCTCGACGGCGTCCTTGCCCCCGTGGACGACGTTGAGAACGCCCGCCGGGAGGCCGGCCTCGTGGAAGAGCTGGGCGAGGCGCACGGCGCCGTAGGGGACCTTCTCGGACGGCTTGAGGACGAAGGTGTTCCCGGCGATGAGCGCCTGCGGGAGCATCCACAGCGGGACCATGAAGGGGAAGTTGAAGGGCGTGATGCCGGCGCAGACGCCGAGCGGCTCGAAGGTGGTCTCGCACTTGATCCCGCGGCTGACGTCGAGCTGCGGGCCGGCGGCCATGTTCGGGATCGAGATGCCCATCTCGAGGCACTCGACGCCCTTGAGCACCTCGGCCTTGCTCTCGGCGAAGGTCTTGCCGTTCTCGTGCGAGACCAGCCAGCTGAGCTCGTCGAGGTCGCGCTCGATCAGCGCCTTGGCGCGGTAGAGGATCTGGACGCGCTCCTTCATCGGCGTGTCGCGCCAGGCCGGGTAGGCGGCGGCGGCGGCCTTGACCGCGGCGTCGACGTCGGCGGCCCCGGAGAGCGGGGTGCTGCCCATCGCCTTGCCGTGGCGCGGGTTGGTCACCGCCTCGCGCGGGCGCCCCTCGGCGGCGTCGCGCCAGGCCCCGTCGATCCAATTGCGGGCCGGGACGTACTCGGTGAAGTCGTAGCTCTTGGCGGGGAAGGGCGGCAGCGTGCTCGTCGACATCGGGATCCTCGTAAGGGACCTTGAATACCGAAAAACGCGCCCTCCGCCTAGACGAAGAGCGCGCCCAGAGGCCGCACAAATGCGCAGATCGTCGCAGGCGCGGCCTGCTCCGGTCGCTCAGTCGCGGCGGAGGTAGCGGCCGGCGCCGCGCTCGACCCGGAGGTCGCCGTCCTTGAACGCGATCTTGCCGGCGAGAACGGTGTGCGAGACCCCGCCCTCGATCGCGAAGCCCTCGAAGATGTTGCGATCGACGTGGTGGTGGTGGGTCTTCGCCGAGATCGTCGAGCTCGCCTTCGGATCGTAGACGACGATGTCCGCGTCGGCGCCGACGCGGATCGCCCCCTTGCGCGGGTAGAGGCCGAAGATCTTCGCCGGCTGCGTGCAGCAGACGTCGACGAATTGGTGGATCGAGATCCGGCCCTTGGCGACGCCGTAGGTGTACATCAGCGCCATCCGGTTCTCGATGCCCGCGGCGCCGTTCGGGATCTTGGTGAAGTCGTCCTCACCCATCGTCTTCTGATCGGCCTGGCGGAACGGGCAGTGGTCGGTGGCGACGTGCTGGATCATCCCGGCCGAGAGCGCGTTCCACAGGACCTCCTGGTGGCCCTTGGGGCGGATCGGCGGGCTCATCACGTAGGCCGCGCCCTCGAAGTCGGGCTTGTCGTAGACCGAGTCGTCGAGGAGGAGGTACTGCGGGCAGGTCTCGACGAAGACGGTGACGCCCTCCTGGCGCGCGCGGATCACCGCGTCCATCGACTCCTTGCAGGTCAGGTGGACGATGTAGATCGGCTGGCCCGAGCAGCGCGCGAGGGTGATCGCCCGGTGCGTCGCCTCGCCCTCGACCCACGACGGGCGGCTGCGCGGGTGGTACTTCGGCGCCGTCTTGCCCTGGGCGACGAGCTTGCGCTGGAGCGACTGGACGGCGAGGCCGTGCTCGCAGTGGGTGGTCACGAGGGCGCCGAGCGAGCCGGCGACGTCGATGACGTTGATCAGCTCGTCGTCGTCGACGCCGATCGCCCCGATGTAGGCCATGAAGGTCTTGAACGAGGTGATCCCGTTCTCGGCGTGGACCTGGCGCATCTCCCTCTCGACCTGGTCGCTGAACCAGGTCACGGCCATGTGGAAGCCGTAGTCTGCGCAGGCCTT
>JAGQIT010000734.1:7088-7588 GCA_020431135.1 Myxococcales bacterium
GCGACCCCGGCGGCGGTGCCGGTGAAGAAGTCGTCCGCCGAGGTCGTGCCCATGAAGGGCAGCTCCATGTGGGTGTGGGCGTCGATGCCCCCGGGGAAGACGAACTGGCCGCTGGCGTCGATGACCTCGGCGTCCTTGGGGACGTCGAGGTCGGGGCCGATCGCCTTGATCACCCCCTCGTCGCAGTAGATGTCGGCTGTGTAGCGATCGAGCGGGGTGACGATCTCACCGCCGCGGATGACGACTCCAGGCATGCTCATTCCTCCTTCGGACGGGCGCTCACGCGGGCGCGGCGCTCACTCGGTGATCTTGCCGTAGCTCTCGGGCCGGCGGTCGCGGTAGAACTGCCAGGTGTGGCGGACCTCGTCGATCATGTCGAGGTCGACGTCAGCGACGACGACCTCGTCGTCGTTCTCCGAGCCGGTGGCGATGAAGTTGCCGCGCGGGTCGACGAAGTACGAGGTCCCGTAGAAGCGGCCGATGTTCCACGGCGCCTCGGT
>JAGQIT010000054.1 GCA_020431135.1 Myxococcales bacterium
CGCCGGCCGACGCCGATGACTTCGACGGCGCGCCGACCAACCCCGGCGCCGCGCCGGGGGGCGTGCCGGCGCCGGTCGCCGGCGCCAACGCGGCGCTCAGCGGCGAGGACTTCGTCGCCCTCTACAAGCAGGCGTGGGAGTTCATCAAGCCGGTGCTCATCCCGGCGTCGCTGATCGTCGGCGGGATCACGATCCCGGTCGCGCTCGCCTCGGGGATCCTCGGCTTCATCCCCGTCGTCGGGGCGGTCCTCGCCGGCCTCCTCGGCCTCGCCCAGGCCCTGGTGATGCCGCTGGCGGTCGCCGCCCTGACGCGCTTCCTCCTCGGCATGTACCTCAACCAGCCGGTCGACTGGATGACCGCGTGGAAGCAGCAGATCGCCAACGTCAAGATGGTCTGGCTCAGCTTCTTCGTCGCCGGGCTGATCGCCGGCGTCGGCGCGATCTTCCTGATCATCCCGGGGATCCTCCTCGGCGCGTTCATCGGCCCGGTCTACTTCTGCGAGGGCAAGCGGATGGTCGACATCAACCTCCGCAACCTCGAGATCACCAAGCAGGACCCGCTGCTGCCGATCGTCGCCTTCATCGTCGCGGTGATCGCCGTCGCCCTCGCGATCGCCGTGCCGGTGTGGATCCTCGGCCTGATCCCCTTCATCGGCGGGCTCCTGGCGTCGGTGCTGACGGCCGCCGTCACGGCGGTCTTCATGCCCTTCATGATCAGCCTGTCGATCATCCTCTACTTCCGCCTGCGCCGGCGCTTCGAGGGCGGCGAGCCCGAGATCGGCGCCATGCAGATGCTGATCGCGACGACCGCGGCGCTGCCCCAAGAGTCAGGTCCGGAGGGCTGAGCCCGAGCGCGCCCGTCGCCCGCGCCCGCGCCCGCTGCCTGCGTCTGTCGGCGGCGGTCGCGGGCGCCGCCAATTGATGCGGCGCAGCATTGACAGCGATCGCATAGACGTTGGCCAAGTCACGCATCGGCGGCCGCGCGGAACCCCCACAAACCGGCGAATTTGGGCTCTGGCGGCCCTTTTCGGCGGAGCGGTCGGTGGACCCTCGGGGGGGCGATGACATAGGCTCTCGGCGCACGATGGATACGCCGATGACGACCTCGCCGCGCTTCGACCTCAGCGCCCTCGACCGCTACCCGAACCTCACCCGCGAGCGCCTGCGCATGGCCTACCGCGAGATGTGCATGGCTCGCTCGCACGTCGAGCGGGTCGTCCAGGAGTGCGCGAAGGGGACGATCAAGTTCGCGATCTGGGGCTCGGGCGAGGAGGTCCACGGCGCCGCCGAGGCGCTCGCCTTCGACGAGGTCGTCAACCCCGACGCCTTCGGGATCTGCGCCCACTACCGCTCCGCCGGCCTCCTGTCGACCTGGTCGCGCCTGCGCGGCTACGACGACTTCCACCTCGACCACATGCGCCAGCAGCTGTCGAAGGTCACCGACCCGTGGAGCCACGGCCGGCAGATGACCGCGCACTTCAACGACATGCGCCACAACACGCTGCCGGTGCAGAGCGCCCTCGGCATGCAGCTCGGCAAGGCGGTCGGCTACGCCCACGGGCTCCAGCGGGAGGGGCACAAGGACGGCGTCGTCGTCGCGATCATCGGCGACGGCACGACCGCCGAGAGCGACCTCCACGAGGGCATGCACGGCGCGTCGATCCTCGGCCTCCCGCTCCTCCTGATGATCACCGACAACAACGTCGCGATCAGCGTCGACCCGAGCGACGGCCGCGGGATCAAGGACTTCGCGGCCTACGCCAAGGCCTTCGGCTTCGAGTTCTTCACCTGCGACGGCAACGACTTCCTCGCCGTCTACGAGACCGCGAAGGCGGCGGCGACCTACTGCCGCGACCAGCAGAAGCCCGCGCTCTTCTGGGTGCAGAACCTCTCGCGCCTCAACAACCACTCGTCGGCCGCCGACTTCACCTTCGAGTTCGACTCCTACGATCCGCTCCCCGACTTCGGCCGCGCCCTGGTCAAGGCCGGGATCTGCGACGAGGGCGAGATCCTCCGGCGCAACGACGTCAGCGCCGGCAAGGACTACTTCCGCCGCCACGACTTCGGGACGATCGCCAAGGAGGCCGACGACTACATCCTCGAGACGATGCGGATCGCCGGCGACGAGCCGGAGCCGACCTACGAGTCGGTCTTCGACCACATCCGCGCGCCCTACCCGAGCGTCTCCGAGGCGGCGCCCGAGGGCCGGCAGACCTCGATCTCGCTCAACGGCGCGATCCGCTCGGCGATGCAGGCGATCCTCGCCAACAACCCGATGACCTGGCTCTACGGCCAGGACGTCGCCAAGAAGGGCGGCGTCATGGTCGCGACCAAGGGCCTGTGGGAGCGCTTCCCCGAGCAGGTCCGCGACGCGCCGATCAACGAGCCGCTGATCCTCGGCTCGGCCGTCGGCTTCGCCCTCCACGAGGGCGCGACGGCGATCCCGGAGATCCAGTTCTCAGACTACTCGCTCAACACCCTCCACTGGCTCGTCCTCATGGGCAACATGCTGTGGACGTCGGGCGGGACGACGAACGTCAACGTCATCCTCCGCCTGCCGGTCGAGCCGCTGCACGGCGGCGCCGTCTACCACTCGATGTGCATGGAGGGGCTCTACGGGGCGATCCCCGGGCTGACGATCGTCGCGCCGACGACCTCGCGCGACATCTACGGCCTGATGCGCACGGCGGCCGAGTACACCGGGCCGGTGGTCTTCTTCGAGTCGAAGGGGCTCTACCGCATGACCCTCGGCGACGCCTTCCCCGGCGAGCCGACCGACCCCAAGGAGATCGCCGCGCTCAAGCGGAGCATCGGCTTCCAGGGGCACATCCCCGACCTCCCGGACGACTTCCGCGTGCCCCTCGGCAAGGCGGCGCTGCGCCGCGAGGGCGGCGACCTCACGGTCGTCACCTGGGGCCGCTGCACGCTCTTCTGCGCCAAGGCGGTCGAGCAGCTCGCGGCGGAGGGGATCGAGTGCGACGTCCTCGACATGCGGACGATCGTCCCGCCGGACATGGACGCGGTGCTCGCCAGCGTGCGCAAGACGGGCCGCCTCCTCGTCGTCCACGAGGACCGCGTCTTCTCGAGCATCGGCCGCGAGATCCAGGGCGCGGTGATCGAGGCCTTCGCCGGCGAGCCGGTCGTCACCCGCGTGCTCGGCCAGGACGCGGTCCCCGGGATCCCGCAGAACATCAACCTCGAGGAGCACATCGTCGTCTCGCCCGAGAAGGTCTACGCGGCGGCGAAGGAGGTCCTGGCGACCAGGCGGCCGACGGCCGCGGTGGCCCCGACCGCGACGAGGCCCGCGGCGGCGCCGATCCTGTGGACGCCGAACCGCTACTTCGTCGCCTAGTCGCGGAGGCTGCGACGGACGGCGGGCGCTGCCTCCTCGGAGGTCAGCGCCCGCGGCAATTCTCGGGTCGTTCGCCCCCGCGGCGACGCGGCAACGGCAGAGGTCCTG
>JAGQIT010000735.1 GCA_020431135.1 Myxococcales bacterium
CGCGGCGATCCCCCTCGCGGCGCTCCTCCTCAGCGGCTGCCTTGAGCTCGGCGGGAGCTGGGCGCTCAGCGGCACGACCGGCGCGACCGCGACGACCGCTGGCGGGAGCACCTCGTCGACGACGACGACCGGCGTGACGACGACCGCGAGCGCCGACACGAGCGCGACCACCGACACCGACGGCTGCGCGCCGGACGAGGTCTTCCGCTGCATGGAGCGGGTCAACGGCGAGTGCGGGCTGTGGTCGGTGTGCGTCGATCCGCTGGCCTGCGACCCGGAGATGTGCAGCGACGACGGCCAGTCGGGTCAGACGTGCGCCGATCTCTGCGGCGACAGCTACATCTGCGCTCCGAGCGGCGACCCCGGGCGCCTGCGCTGCATCCCCGACCCCGCGCTCTCCCAGTGCAGCGCCTGGGTGCAGGACTGCCCCGAGGGCTACAAGTGCGCCGTCTGGGCCAACGACGGCGGCAGCTCGTGGAACTCGACGAAGTGCGTGCCGCTCGACCCGCGACCGAAGCAGCTCGAAGAGACATGTACGGCGCCCAGCGGCGGCGTCAGCGGTGAGGACGACTGCGACCGCGGCCTGATGTGCTGGAACGTCAACCCGGAGACCCAACAAGGGACCTGCGCCCCCTTCTGCACCGGCTCGTACGAGAACCTCGAGTGCCCCCCCGGCTACGACTGCAGCCTGTTCTTCTCGCGCTCCGGCGCCGATGGGGCGCTGTGCCTCCCCGGCTGCGATCCCCTCGCCCAAGACTGCCCCGGCGACGACCTCTGCCTCCCGGCCGGTGACGGCTGGCACTGCGTCCTCGACGCGTCGGGCGAGGCGGGGGCCTTCGGCGATCCCTGCGAGTACACCAACGCCTGCGACGCCGGCCTCCTCTGCCTCTACTCCGAGTACGTCCCCGACTGCCAGGCGGGCGGCTGCTGCTCCCCGCTGTGCGACATCGAAGCGCCGAACAGCTGCCCCGGCGACGGCCAGGTCTGCATCCCCTGGTACGAGGAGGGCATGGCGCCGCCCGGCTACGAGAAGGTCGGCGTCTGCGGCGTGCCGCTGTAGCGCGGGCCCCTCAGACCGAGCTCAACGGCGCCTTGTCGCGGGCCGCTCGCCACCAGCGCGCCGCGACAGGGCGCCGAGAACACGAGGCCTGCACCGGCCGCACGACTCCGCGTTCGACCTTGCGGGACCCGGCGGACCTACGCGCGGACGATCCACCGCTCCGGGCAGACGCTGATGACCCTCCTCGACGACATCCTCGACCTGTCGCAGGGGCCGCCGCCGGCGCTCGTGCTGATGGACTGTCAGATGCCAGGCATGGACGGGTACGCGGCGACGCAGGAGCTGCGGCGCCTCGAGCGGGCGGGCGCGCGCCCCCGCCTCCCGGTCGTCGCCCTCACGGCCAGCGTTCGCGACCGCGACCGCGAGCGCTGCGTCGCCGCGGGGATGGACGACTTCCTGACGAAGCCGCTCGACCTCGGCGAGCTCCGGCGCGCGGTCGAGCGCTGGGCGCCGCGGCGTGTCCCGGGATGAGCCAACGATCTGTCCAATTAGACATGTTCATATTACGGACGACCGTGGACCGACGGCCGCGACGCGGGTCGCGAGGTCACGAGAACGCTGCGGCGAGGATGGCCGCGACGACGACCCAGACGACGGTCAACGCGAGGACCCCGACCACAGCGCAGCCGCCGGTCATCGCTACGAACGCGGCCTTCTCGGGGAGCAGGCCGCGCTCGATCAGCGGCTGGATGAGGACCGCGTGCTCCGCGTCGGTGTAGTACTCGAGGGCGACGCGAGCCGGCGCGCGGCCCTTGCGACCGAGCTCGACGAGAACGCCGCAGTCGTTGGCCGCCGCGAAGCCGCGGCCCCAGTCGACGAGGGTCCAGGTGCCGGGCTCGAGCTCCGCGAGCGCGATGACCTCCTCCGCGCCCTTGGGGCCGACGCGCAGGGCGTCGCCCTCGACCCGCGCCGGACCGCGGGCGAGCGCGCGGATCGCCCGCCCGTAGGGCCGCCCGCGCAGCCAGCCGACGATGACGGCGACGGCGAGGAGCGGCGCGGCGACGACGAAGAGAACGAGCTCGACGGCCAGCGCGAGCTCCGTCAGCCACCGCCGACCCGCCGTCACCTCCGCCACGCCGCGAGGATCGCGGCCGCGCGCCGCCGTCAACAGGGCCCGCGCGGCGAGACCTTGCGCCGCGACCAGCTCACCGAACCTGTCTGAACGGTCACCTCCCAATACTCGTAGCGCCGCGGCCGACGCTCGCGCTTGGTCGCCTTCCCGGAGGCGAGGATGAGGCGGATCCCGTCGCGGTCCGTCCATCGACCCCAGCTGTGCTTGTGGCCGAAGCAGAGGACGTCGACCTGGTCGCGGAGCACCTCCATGAGCCGGTCGGCGTCGATCATCGCCATCTGCGGCCCCCAGAGGAAGGGGTGGTGGTGGACGTAGACGAGGGTCGTCGTCCCGGGCGCGCGCTCGCTGAGCCTCTCCCGGAGCTTGGCGAGCTGCGCCTCGCCGATCCGACCGGCGGCCAGGAAGTCCTCCTGGTGGGCGCTGTCGAGGCCGATCAGCAGGCCGCCGTCGACCGGCGTGACCAGCGGGTAGAGGTCGTCCATGACGTCGCTCGCGGTCTTGGCCGCGGCGACGCCCATCAGCTCGCCGACGACGTACTGCTGGAAGTAGACCCGCGACGACGCGGCGAAGCTGTTGCCGAGCGGGCCGACGTCGTGGTTGCCGGGGCAGGCGACGATCGGGAAGCCGGCGTCGCGCAGCGGCGCGAGGAGCTCGAGGGCGGCCTCGAACTCGGCCTCGCTGCCGTTGTTGGTGACGTCGCCCGAGAGGATCACCTGCGGCCGCGCGTCGACCGGGTAGGCGCGGCGCAGGTGGGCGACGATCCGCGCGAGGGCGCGGTTGTCACGGGCGCCGGGGCGGCGGCTGACGTGGAGGTCGCTGAGGAGGACGCAGCGCATCGCCGCCTCACTCCGCCGGCGACTCCGCGGGCGGCGGGACGATCGCGACCGGCAGCGGCGAGCTCGCCGCGAGCTCGCTGCCGACGCTCGACGCGAAGATCCGATCGAGGAGCGAGAGCCGGCGCGAGCCGGCGACGACCATGCAGGCGCGCTCGCGGAACGCCGCCATCCACAGGCCGCGGACGAGCGGCCCGTCGACGATGTGGACGCGGGCCTCGACGCCGTGCTTGGCCGCCCACGCCTGCGCCGCCGCGCCGCCCTCCTTGTCCATGGAGGTCTGGACCACCGACCAGGCGTCGGCCGGGAGGTACTGGTCGAGGAGGTGGGGGACGCGGATCCCGTGGAGGAGAACGAGCTCGCGGCCGAGCGCGTCGGCCATCGCCTTGCCGAACTTGAGGGCCCCGACCGCGTCGGCGCCGAGGTCGGTGGCGACCGCGACCGGGCCGTCGCCGATGTCCTGGCTGCGCAGGTCCGGCGGGACGATCATCAGCGGGGTCTCGGCCCGCCGGATCAGCCGCCGCGCGACCCGCCCGAGGCGGACGAGGGCGTCCTGACCGCGCGGCGCCTTGCGCCCGAGGATCAGGCCGAAGGCCTGGCGCTCCTCGACGGCGAGGGCGAGGCCCTCCTCCGCCGCGGTCGCCCGGATCGAGTCGATGTCCTCGAAGACCTCCGTGGCGCCGACCTTGGCGACCTCCTTCTCGGCGGCGGCCTGGAGCCACTCGCGGAAGGACTCGACGGGGATCTCGATGTCGCGGTTCGGCTCGGGGTAGGCCTCGATGACGTGGACCCCGACCATATGCTCGGTCTCCGCGTGTTCATGCAGCCATTGGGCGAAGCGCACCGCCCCTTGGCTGAGCCCCCGTAGGTCGAGTCCGACGATCCAGCGCATATCCTCTCCTCTGCGGCGCGCTCCGATCTCGGCGGCGCGCTCCGACCGCGCGAGAATACCCAACCCGCCCGCCGGCGCCGACCCCTCGGGCAAAACTTTCGCCGACGCGCCCTCCTCGCGCCCTCCTCGTCCTCCTCGTCTGTCCACGCGGGCCGCGCAGCGGCGGTCGCCGACGCCGTCGTCCGCCGGCGCACCGCCGAGGGGCGCCGCCTCGCGGCCGATTCCCCGCCATGCGCTACCATCCGCGCGTGCCCGCGCCTGCGCCCCCCTCGACGTCCCCGCTCACCGCCGACGTCATCGTCGTCGGCGCCGGCATCTCCGGACTGATCGCCGCCCGCACGCTGCTCGGCGCCGGGCTGACCCCGCTGATCCTGGAAAACGATGATCGTGTCGGCGGCCGCATCCTGACCGAGGAAGTGCTGCCCGGCCTCCCGGTCGAGCTGGGTGCCCAGTGGATCGGCGACACCCATCACCGGATGTTCGCGCTGGCCGCCGAACTCGGAGTGCAGACCTACCCCCAGTACGACCAGGGCGAGACCTCCTATGACCTGGTGGGTTCAGGGGTGATGCGCGAGAACGAGTTTCACGCCCAGTTTGCCGATGAGCTGGCCGATCTGGAACGTGTCCTCCGCCGGCTCGACGAGCTGGCCGCCGAGGTTCCGCCGGAGGCGCCCTGGCTGGCACCGCACGCCGCCGAATGGGATGCGATCACCGCCGGCGCCTGGTACGACGCCCAGGGGCTGCCCCCGGTCGCCCGAACCCTGCTGGAGATCTGCACCGTCGGGATTCTCGCGGTACCGACGGTGGAGGTGTCCTTCCTGCACCTGCTGTTCACCATCCAGACCTGTGGTGTCACCGCCGAACTATTCGCCGAGTCCGAGGGCGGCGCTCAGACCACCCGGTTCGCCGGCGGCACCGGTGAGATTCCGAAACGGCTCGCGGCTCTGGTCGCCGATCACATCATGCTCGGCAGCCCGGTGCAGCTGATCGAGCACACCGCAGACAATGTCACCGTGCACTGCCGCGGCGGGCTGGTGGCCCACGGCCAACGCGTCATCGTCGCGATCTCACCGACCCTCGCCGGTCGAATCATGTACGACCCACCGCTACCCGCAGTCCGAGATCAACTTACCCAGCGGGTGCCCAACGCATCATCGATGAAGGCGTTCTTCGTCTACGACGAACCATTCTGGCGCGCAGACGGACTCAACGGCCAGCTGATCTCCGACGCCGGGCCCGCCAGAATGTCCAACGACACCTGCCTGCCCGGTGACGACCACGGGGTGATCCTGCTGTTCCTGGAGGGCGAGCAGGCCCGAACCTACGGACGCATGCCTCAGCAAGACCGGCGCGCGGCAATGACCGCCGAACTGGTACGCCATTTCGGGGACCGGGCCGCTCATCCGGAGTTCTACGTCGACGGCGAGTGGGCGGAACGGCAGTGGACCCGAGGGTGCTACAACGCCAACATGGGTCCGCTGGTGTGGACCAACTACGGCACCGCGCTGTCGACGCCGATCGGCGCGATCCACTGGGCCTCGACCGATACCGCCACGTTCTGGAGTGCCTACATGGAAGGCGCCGTGGAGGCCGGTGAGCGCGCCGCCCACGCGGTTATCACCGAGATTGTGAAATAACCTCTCTCACAACGAGATAGGCAGTAGTGACATACCCCGCAAGGTGACATTCTGCTTGTATTGCGGCTCGCCGGCCAACGCTGCGTCCGGGAACCGCGCCGTGATCGCGCTGAGCGCGACGTGGGCTTCCAGTCGGGCCAGCGGGGCCCCGATACAGAAATGCGGTCCCTTGCCGAAACCGAGGTGGCGGATCGTGGGGCGGTCGGAGTCGAATCGGTCCGGCCGATCGAAGGCCGCCGGGTCCCGATGCGCAGCAGCGAGAAGGGCGATCATGTTGTCGCCCTTGGGGATCGAGACGTTGCCGATCGTCATGTCCGCACCCGCAACCCGTCCGATGAGCTGTACCGGTGGGTCATAGCGCAGCGTCTCCTCGACGACCGCGCCGACCCTCGACGGGTCGGCGGCCAGCCCCGCCCACTGGGAGCGGTCGCGCAGCAACGCCAGGATCGCGTTGGCGATCAGATTGACCGTCGTCTCATGCCCGGCGATCAGCAGCAGGTTGCATGTTGCGACGATCTCCTCCTCGGTGAGCTGATCGCCGGACTCCTCGACCTTGATCAGCCCCGACATCAAGTCCTCACCGGGGTCGCGCCGACGCTGCGCGATCAGATCACGCAGATACGCACGCAGCCACAACCCGGCCTCCAACCGCTCCTCGAGCCCGCCGCCGGCCGATCCCGTCACCGAGACAAAGGGATCCAGCGACTGCGCGAGTAGCGCCGAGGCCGCGCTGAACTCCGGTTCGTCGGTCAAGGGGACGCCCAGAAGGCGACAGATCACCGCGACCGGCAGCGGATACGCCAGACCGGAGATCGCGTCGAAGGTCTCCGAGGTGGCCTCGGCAGCGCGTAGCAAGCCCTCGACCAGCCCCTCGATCTCGGGCTTGAGCGCGTTGACCACCTTGGGGACGAATGCCTTGCTCACCAGCCGACGCAGCCTGGTGTGGTCGGGCGGGTCGAGGAAC
>JAGQIT010000736.1 GCA_020431135.1 Myxococcales bacterium
CGCTGCGCGCCCTCGAGGCGGAGCTCGCCGATCTCCCCGCGACCGTGCAGCCGGCCTGCGACGACGCCGGCGACGACCTCGGCGCGAGGATCGATCGCGCCCGGGTCGCGGCGGCCTACAACAACGCCGACGCGGCCGTCTGGCTCACCCGCGACGGCGACGATCGCCTCCTCTTCTTCCTCGATCCGGCAGAGGACGCCGCCCGTGTCCGCCGCGTCGAGGGCGAGGCCGCGAGCGCCCAGGCGAGCCTCGACGCCGCCGCGGTGATCACCCGCTCGAGCCTCGACGCCCTCCTCCGCGAGCGCAACGGCAAGCGCAACACGACGCCCCTCCACGAGCCTAGCGAGCCGCCGACAGCGACCCCGCCGCCGCCGCCGCCACCGCCGCCGTGGCAGAGCCCGATGCAAGGCCGCCTGCGCCTGCTGATCGGCTACACCGGCAGCCGCTACGCCCCCGAGTTCCCGTGGATCAGCGGCCTCGACCTCGCCGCCAGCTACCTGTGGCCGAGCGGCGGCTACATCGGCGCCGGCTACCTCGTGACCTCGCAGCTCACCCTGCCCCGCTACAACCTCGGCGCCGGCAACCTGATCTCGGCGACCGTCAACCGCCGGCCGATCTCGCTCCAGGGCGGCTACCAGCGCCTGTGGCCGCTCGGCGCCAAGGTCCGCCTCGGCTTCGAGGGCGAGTTCGGCGTGACCCTCGACATCACGGCCGCGAACACGAGCCGCGCCTACTGCCTCGAGGACGGCGTCGTCACGACCTGCGAGACGATGTACCGCCTCGACCGCTACGACCCGCTGCTCTTCAACCTCGGCTTCACGCCGCGCATGCGCCTCCTCCTCGAGCCGGCCCGCGCCGTGCTCCTCTACCTCGGGGTGGGCCTCGACGCCTTCGCCGACCAGACGATCTACGCGACCTGCGCGGACGACAACCCGCCGGGCTGCCGCGACGGGCTCCTCCTCGATCCCTACAACCTGCGCCCGATCGGCCAGGCCGGGCTGATCTTCCGCATCTGACGCGGAGGTCCGCCGAGCGAACGCCAAGGTTGCGCACCGCGTCGGCCCGGCGCCCACGTAGCGTCGACCCATGACCAAGAAGCTGGTGGTTTGTTTCGACGGGACCTGGAACACCCCCGACGACGACAACGGGGATCACGACGAGCTCGACTCCAAGGAGACCAACGTCGTCCGCCTCTACCGCTCGATCCGCGGGGAGGACTGCGCCGGGATCCCAGGCGGCGATCGGGCCGGCGCGGCGCCGGTGAAGACCCTCAAGTGGTACGACAAGGGCGTCGGCACCCGCTGGTACGATCACATCCGCGGCGGCGCCTTCGGCTTCGGCCTCTCGCTCAACATCCGCCAGGGCTACAAGTTCCTCATCGACCACTACGAGCCGGGTGACGAGGTCTACGTCTTCGGCTTCTCGCGCGGGGCCTACAGCGCGCGCTCGCTCGTCGGCCTGCTGCGCAACTGCGGCCTGCTCCGGCACGAGCACTGCACCGAGGCCGAGCCCGACGACAACCCGTGCCTCGTCGACGCGTATCACCTCTACCGCAACCGCGACGCCTCGGCGGACACCGACCTCGCCTGCGACTTCCGCCAGCGCTACGCCCACCCGAAGGCGCGGATCAAGGTGCTCGGCGTCTGGGACACGGTCGGCGCGCTCGGGATCCCGCTGAAGGTCGCGCGCCTGTGGAGCGCCGACCACTACCGCTTCCACGACACCCGCCTGAGCAGCCTCGTCGACAACGCGTTCCACGCCCTCGCGCTCGACGAGCACCGCCCCGACTACGACGCGACGCTGTGGGAGGAGCGCCCGCGCCCCGGGCAGAACGTCGAGCAGGTGTGGTTCGTCGGCGCCCACGCGGACGTCGGCGGCGGCGTCGCGGGCCAGCGCCTCACCGACCTCTCGCTCGAGTGGATGCAGTCGCGGGCGCAGCTCGGCGGCGCCGGCCTGGCGATCGACCCCGCGCAGATCCCCGACGTCCGCGACCTCGACGTCCGCAGCCTGGCGATCACCGACTCCTACAGCCGCTTCGCCCTCGGCCTCTACAAGCTCTTCCGCGACCGCTTCTACCGGCCGGTGCTCCGCCACGGCGCCGAGGAGATCCACGACAGCGTCCGCAGCAAGCTCGACCGCGACCCCGACTACCGCCCGCACAACCCGGGGCTCATCGGGACCTGAGAGCGCTCGAGGCGAGCGATGAACGCTCGCCCGCGCCCGCCGCACATCCGCGCTCGGACCTCCTCGTCACCGACGCCGGAGGTCCGGGAGTTCAACCCTCGAGGGGAGGACCTGTCCCTCCAAGCGCTCACGGCTCGGCGAGGACGCGGACCTGCCCTGATGCAGCGACGACCGTCGACGGAGAAGCTGTCCCCGCGGACATCCGCGGAGCGACGACGCCCCGCGCACGCGGACCGACCCAGCCCCTACTTCTTCTCCTCGGCGTCGACCTCGATGATCTGATCCTTCGCCGCCCGCTTGCCGCTGAGCTGAGGACCTGTCGCGCCGGCACCCGGCGCGCCGCCGCCGAAGGGGAAGCCGCCGGGCATCCCCATGCCCGGCATCCCGGGGATCCCGGGGTTTTGCTTCTTCGGCAGGAGCAGGCCCAGGACCGCGAAGCAGAGCGCCGCGCCGGCCATCGTGTAGCCGAAGAGCGGGTTGTCGGAGCCGACGCCGCAGGCGATGCCCATCAGCCAGAAGAACGCGGCGATCTGGGCCATACAGCTCGCGCCGCGGGAGAGGCCGAGGAGGCCCATGAAGGCGAGCGCGCCGCCGCCGAGCATCACCAGGTTCGGCGTGTAGATCGGCAGCGAGAGGGCCTTGGGGTCGATGAAGAAGGCGCCGACGATGACGATGACCAGGCCGATCGCGAAGAAGGTGAAGCGCTTCTTGAGCTCGCGCTTCATCTTCTCCATCTGCTCGGCGCCGAGCGGGGGCATGTTCGCGCCGCCGAAGGGGAATGGGTTTTGGTTCTGGTTCATACGCGTTCGCGGCTCGTGCGGGAGCGGGCCGAGGAGTGCGCCGTCGGGGCCGCCCGGTCATCCTAGTGGATCTTCGCGCCGATCTGTCCCCCCCTTTGGCGCCCTGTTCGGCGCCGCACGCCGCGCCGACCGGCCCGCGTGACGCAGCCCGCGACGGCGGACGGCGGAGCCTCAACGACGTTCGCAACACGCCCGCAACGCGCCCGCACCCCTTCGCAGCGCGGACCACCGACGCTCGCATCGCACGCGGACGACGGTCGTCGAAAGCGGTCCCGCGACCCGGCAAACCTGCGCAGCGCAGCGACCCTGCGCCGAGAAGCCCGACGATCGCACCGCCGCCCAGGAGAGCGGCCTAGTGCGCCGCGGACTGCCGGCGCAGGAGATCGCGGCTGATCACGATCCGCTGGATCTCGCTGGTGCCCTCGAAGATCCGGGTCACGCGGACGTCCCGGAGGTAGCGCTCGACCGGGTACTCGCGGGTGTAGCCGTAGCCGCCGAGCACCTGGATCGCGCGATCGCAGGCCGTGTGGGCCCTCTCGGAGGCGAAGAGCTTGGCCATCGACGCCTCGCGCGTGAACAGCTTGCCCTGCTCCTTGAGCCAGGCCGCTCGGAGGACGAGGAGGCGGGCCGCGTCGAGCTCGGTCGCCGAGTCGGCGAGCATCCACTGGATCGCCTGGAAGGAGGCGATCGGCTTGCCGAACTGCCTGCGCTCGCGGGCGTAGTCGGCGGCGAAGTCGGTCGCCGCGAGGCCGCAGCCGGTCGCCAGCGAGGCGATGCCGATGCGGCCGCCGTCGAGGGCCATCATCGCGATCTTGAAGCCGTGGCCGACCTCGCCGAGGAGGGCGTCGTCGCCGAGCTCGACGTCGTTGAAGTCGAGCGGCGTCGTCGTGCTCCCGTGCTGGCCCATCTTGTGCTCGGGCTTGCCGCGGACCACCCCCGGGGCGTCGCCCTTGACGAGGAACGCCGAGATCGACCGCGACCCCGGGGCGTCGCTGGTCTTGGCCCAGACGACGAAGAGCCCGGCGTCGGTGCCGCTGGTGATCCACAGCTTCGAGCCGCTGAGCACCCAGCCCCTGTCGGTCTTCACCGCCTTCGTCCGCATCGACGCCGGGTCCGAGCCGGCGCCGGCCTCCGAGAGGGCGAAGCCGCCGACGACGTAGTCGCCGCCGCAGAGCTTCGGGACGTGCTCCTCGCGCTGGGCCTCCGTGCCGAACTTGGTGATCACCTCGGCGACCATGTTCGACACGGTGATCGCCACCGTCGTGCTCGCGCAGACCTTGGCGAGCTCGATGACCGCGAGGGCGTAGGCGACGGCCCCGGCCTCGACGCCGCCGAGGTCGCCCGGGACGTTGATCCCGAGGAGCCCGAGCTCCGCCGCCTGGGCGAGGCTGTCCGCCGGGAAGCCGCCGCTCACGTCGAGCTCGGCGGCCCGCGGCGCGAGCACCCGCGCGGCGAATTGCCGGGCGGTGTCGGCGATCATCTGCTGCGACTCGGTCGGTTCGATGCTCAGCACGGGCGGCCTCTCTGGCGGCGCTTGGCGGCGCTTGGTTCGGACTTCGGACGAACGCGGCCTAGAAGGCCTCGCCGACCTGGCCGGTGTAGGTGTGCACGTACTCGACCTCAGGCGGCTTCTCGAACTCCCACTTGTAGATCGCGCGCTCGATGCAGGGGCCGAAGAGCTTGGCCTTGCGCGGCTCCTTCTGCCCCGGCGGCAGCTTGATCTCCTTGATGTCCTCCTCGAGGAGGCTGACCTCGGTGACCTTGCCCTTGGTGTTGATCCGGAACTCGACCGCGAAGGTGCCGGCGATCCAGCGGTTGTTGTAGGCGTCCATGTCCTCCTGGAGGCAGCGCCCGAAGTCGCGCTCATAGACGTTGGTGATCGTGTCCTGGATGCCGGCGAGGGCCTCCGGCGAGATCGAGTCGCCCTGGTCCTCGTACTCCTGGCTGGCGTCGGCCTGGACCATGTCCTCCTCGTACGACGAGCCGTCGTACTGGGCCGCGAGCTTGTCCTCTTGGGCGTCCATCTTGTTGAGCTGACGCTTGGCGCAGCCGCCGCTCATAGCGAGCGCGACGCCGACGATGATGAGGCTATTGATTCGCATGGGTGCTCCCCTCTCCTCTTGCTTGCCGGTGGTTTCTCGTGGGCTGAGGGCTCAGCGCCGACCGATGACGTTGGCGGCGATGACGACCCGCTGGATCTCGCTGGTCCCCTCGTAGATCTCCGTGATTTTAGCATCCCGGAAGTGGCGCTCCACGGGGTACTCGGTGACGTAGCCGTTGCCGCCGAAGACCTGGATGGCGTCCTTGGCGACCTTGTTGGCGACCTCCGAGGCGTAGAGCTTGGCCATCGCGCTCTCCTTGGAGTGGCGCTTGCCGGCCGCCTTCATCGCCGCCGCCCGGTAGGTGAGCATGCGGGCGGCGTCGATCTCGGTCGCCATGTCGGCGAGCTTGAAGGCGATCCCCTGGTGGTCGGCGATCCGCTTGCCGAAGGTCTTGCGGTCGCAGGCGTACTCCGTCGCCGCCTCGAAGGCCGCGCGGGCGATGCCGAGGGCCTGGGCGGCGATGCCGATGCGGCCGCAGTCGAGCGTCGCCATCGCCACCTTGAAGCCGCCGCCGACCTCGCCGAGGACCTGGTCCGCCGACACGCGGTGGTCGGTGTAGAAGATCTGGCACGAGTGGCTCGCGCGGATCCCGAGCTTGTCGTCCTTCGGCCCGCGGCTGACCCCCTCGGCGTTCATGTCGATGATGAACGCCGTGATCCCCTTGTGGCCCTTCTCCTTGTCGGTCATGGCGAAGAGGATCCCGGTGTCCGCCTGCGGCCCGTTGGTGATCCAGTTCTTCACGCCGTTGATCACGAAGCCGTCGCCGTCGCGCACCGCGACCGTCGTCTGCGCGGCGGCGTCGCTGCCGGCGTTGGGCTCGCTGAGCTGGAAGCAGCCGAGCTTGTCGCCGCAGGCCAGCGGCCGCAGCCAGCGCTCCTTCTGCGCCTCGGTGGCGAACTTCAGCAGCGGATCGCAGACGAGCGAGTTGTTGACGCTCATGATCACGCCGGTCGAGGCGCAGGCGGTGGAGACCTCCTCCATCGCCAGGACGTAGGCGATCGGATCGAGGCCGGAGCCGTCGTACTCCGGCGGGACCTCGATGCCGAGGAGGCCGAGCTCGGCCATCCGCGCGACGAGCTCGGCCGGGTAGCGGTGCTCGCGATCGATCTCGGCGGCGATCGGCTTGACCTCGCGGTTGGCGAAGTCGCGGACCATCCGCACCAGGGCCTCGTGCTCGTCAGACAGTGAGAAGTCCATGTCGTCCTCGTCCTCTCGTTCGGTGAGCGCCTAGCGCCCCTTGAAGTCGGCCTCGCGCTTGGCGAGGAAGGCGGCCATGCCCTCGCGCTGATCCTCGGTGCTGAAGAGGCCGGCGAAGGCCTCGATCTCGCGCTGGTTGGCCTCCGGCAGCGGCATGTCGGCGCCGCGGTGGATCAGCTCCTTGGCCTTGGCGACCGCCAGCGGGCCCATCACCGCGATCTCCTCGATCGCCGCGACGGCGGCGTCGACCGCCTCGCCCTTGCCGACGACGCGGTTGGCGAGGCCGATCCACAGGGCCTCGTCGGCCCTGATCATGTTGCCGCGCATGCACAGCTCGAGGGCCATCGCCGCGCCGACGCGGCGGAGCAGGCGTTGGGTCCCGCCGAAGCCCGGGATCACCCCGAGCTTGACCTCGGGCTGACCGAAGCGGGCGTTCTCGGCGGCGTAGATGAAGTCACAGGCGAGCGCGAGCTCGCAGCCGCCGCCGAGCGCGAAGCCGTTGACCGCGGCGATCACCGGCTTCGGCAGGCTCGACAGCATCTCGCCGAGCGCGTGGCCGCGGCCGGCGAAGGTCATCGCCTCCTCCGGGCTCATCGTCGACATCGCCGCGATGTCGGCCCCGGCGACGAAGCTCTTGGGGCCGGCGCCGGTGAGGACGAGGCCGCGGACGGCGTCGTCCTCAGCGGCCTCGGTGACGGCGACCGTGAGCTCGTCGATGACCTCGGCGTTGAGGGCGTTGAGCGCCTCCGGGCGGTTGATCGTGATGACGCGCGCCGGGCCGCGATCGTCGACGAGGAGGTAGGTGAACTTGCTCGCGCTCATCGTCGCCTTACTTCTTGCTGTAGTCGTAGAAGCCGCGGCCCGTCTTGCGCCCGAGCCAGCCGGCGGCGACGTGGACCCGGAGGATGTTCGCCGGGCGGTACTTGTCGTCGCCGAGCTCGCGCTGGAGGACGTCGGCGATCGCCAGGCAGGTGTCGAGGCCGATGAGATCGGCGAGCTCGAGCGGGCCCATCGGGTGGTTGAGGCCGAGCTTGACCCCGGTGTCGATGTCCGCGGCGGTGCCGAGCCCCTCCTGGAGGGCGAAGCAGGCCTCATTAATCAGCGGGATCAGGATGCGGTTGACGATGAACCCGGGCGAGTCCTTGCTCGTGATCGTCGTCTTGCCGAGGCGCTTCGACATCGCCAGCGTCGCCTCGTAGGTCGCGTCCGAGGTCGCCAGGCCGCGGATGATCTCGACGAGCTTCATCACCGGCACCGGGTTCATGAAGTGCATGCCGATGACCTGCTCGGGGCGCTTCGTCTCGGCGGCGAGGAGCGTGATCGAGATCGACGAGGTGTTCGACGCGAGGACGCAGCCCGGCTTGCAGGCGGCGTCGAGGTCGGCGAAGAGGCGCTTCTTGAGGTCGATGTTCTCGGTCGCGGCCTCGATCGCCATGTCGCAGGTCGAGAGCCCCGCGGCGCCGATCACCGGGTGGATCCGAGCGAGCGCGGCGTCGCTGTTCTCGGCGCTGAGCTTGCCCTTCTCGACCAGGCGACCGAGGCGCTTGGCGATCCCGGCCTTGCCCTTGTTGGCGTGCTCGAGGCTGACGTCGGCGAGGCGGACCTCGTAGCCGGCGACCGCCGCGACGTGGGCGATCCCGGCGCCCATCTGGCCGGCGCCGAGAACCCCGATCTCCTTGATGCTGCTGATGTCTGCGCTCATCGTCGTGGTCCTCTCAGCTCGCGCTCGCGTCGCCGTCGCGCTCGACCATCACGGCCACGGCCTCGCCGCCGCCGATGCACAGGGAGACGACGCCGCGCTTCTTGTCGTCCTGCTTCATCGCGTGCAGGAGGGTGACGAGGAGGCGGCAGCCGGAGGCGCCGATCGGGTGGCCGAGGGCGACCGCGCCGCCGCGGACGTTGAGGCGATCGCTGGCGATCCCGAGGCGGTCCTGATTGACGAGGGAGACGACCGCGAAGGCCTCGTTGATCTCCCAGAGATCGACGTCCTCGACCTTCTTGCCGGTCCTCTCGAAGAGCCTCTTGATCGACTCCGCGGGCGCCGTGGTGAACCACTCGGGCTCCTGGGCGGCGCCGGCGTAGCCGGTGATCGTCGCCAGCGGGGTCAGGCCGCGCTTCTTCGCCTCGGCCGCCGACATGACGACGACCGCGGCGGCGCCGTCGTTGATCGTCGAGGCGTTGCCGGCGGTGATCGTGCCGTTGCGATCGAAGGCCGGGCGGAGCTTGGCGAGCTTGTCGATGCTGCCGCGCCCGGGCTCCTCGTCGTCGCTGACGAGGATCGGGTCGCCGCGGCGCTGAGGCACCGAGACCGGCGCGATCTCCTCGCGGAAGAGGCCGTCCGCGACCGCCGCCTGGGCGCGCTTGTAGCTCTCGGCGGCCCAGCCGTCCTGGCGCTCACGGCCGATGCTGCACTCCTTGGCGCAGTGCTCGCCCGCCATGCCCATGTGGTAGTCGTTGTAGGGATCCCAGAGGCCGTCGTGGATCATCCCGTCGACCAGGGTGCCGTTGCCCATGCGGTAGCCGGTCCGCGCCTTCGGCAGGTAGTAGGGCGCGTTCGACATGCTCTCCATGCCGCCGGCGACGATGATGTCGGCGTCGCCCGCCTTGATCGCCTGGGCCGCCATCATCACGGTCTTGAGGCCCGAGCCGCAGACCTTGTTGACCGTGACGCAGCCGACGTGGTCGGGGATCCCGGCGCCGCGGCTGGCCTGGCGCGCCGGCGCCTGACCGACGCCCGCCGGCAGGACGCAGCCCATCAGGACCTCGTCGACGTCGCCGCCGGCGACGCCGGCCCGCTCGAGGGCGGCCTTGATCGCGACGGTCCCGAGCTGCGGGGCGGTGAGGGCGGACAGGCTGCCTTGGAACGAGCCCATCGGCGTACGGGCGGCGCTTACGATCACGACTTCGCGGGACATCGGTATGCTCCTCGATCTTGCTGGTGCGGACGCGGCGGCGCGTCCCTACGCGGGGTCGTCGCCGCCCGGATTTGGCCATAAAGTCGCGGACTTCGCCGCGCCCAGGCCGTGCCCCAGCGGGAGTATCACGGCCTGTAGGGGTGTCAACGCCTTTGTCTCCGGGGCGACTCACGCCCGCCGGCGGGTCTCCACGTCGGCGTCGAGCGGCCCCAGCGCGACATCTCCGGATCGCCGCAGAGGCGGCGATTGACGGGCTCGCAGGTCCGCGGCGCACAGGCGCTTGTGCTGGCTCACGGTCGCCGGCGAGCGACACTCGAGAACACCCCGTTGACTTGAGCCGCGGAAATTTGTAACGACTCTCACCCCGCGCCGGGGTAGCTCAGCTGGTTAGAGCGAGGGACTCATAACCCCTAGGTCGGCGGTTCACGTCCGCCCCCCGGCACCAAATTTCAACCGCCTCGCCCACAC
>JAGQIT010000737.1 GCA_020431135.1 Myxococcales bacterium
AGCCCTTCCGCGCTGCGCGTCCGCCAGCGCGCGCCGCAGCGAGCCGCGGCGGTCCGCGGCGCGCGGTCGCGGCGATTGTCGAGGATGCGGCCGGCCGGCAAGATCGATCGCTGCGCAGGCGCGTAGAGCCGAGGAGGAGGTGAGGCGCGATGGCTGAGGTCGACGCGAAGCGAGGCGGAGAGGGCGGAGAGGACGGGGAGCGGGCGAACCTCGGGCAGGCGATCTACGTCGCCGCGATCCACTTGATCGTCGGCTTCGCCCTCTTCGTCGCCGGCTGGGTGATGCTCGTCGTCGTCGCCCTGCCGTCGACCGGCGGCGCCCAGCCCTACGTCGTCGCCGGCGCGGCGATGGCGATCGGGATGGCGATCGCCGCCCGCGCGGAGGGCTACTTCGTCGCCGCGACCAAGCACCTGCCGGCGCTGCGCGACACGCCGGCGTACCTCCGGCGCCTGCGCAGCAACGACGAGCTGTCGAGCGCGGGCGACCGGCGCTAGCGTCTGCTGGGAGCTGTGACGGCGCGCGAACGCCGGGCGCCAGGGCGTGGACCGAAGGCAGGCCCCGCGAGCTGCTCGTCGACGTCATGGATGCGTCGCAGCGCGGGCTTCGCGGGCCTCGCCGTTCTCAGCGTCGCGTAGACGGCGGGCCCGTAGACCGTCGCCGCCTCGACGGCGACAATGCTCCGGCCATGGACCCGGCCCGCGTCGATCGCCTCCTCCAGTACGCGCTCGCCTGCGCCGCGCAGCGCGAGCCGCCGGCGAACGAGCTGTCGCGCCGCGCCCTCGTTTTCTACGTCTACGCGGCGGACCTCGGCTACGCGCAGATGACTGGGGAGTCGTACACCGGCGCGGGCTGGCGCTTTGGGGCGCGGGGCCTCGAGGCGCCCGAGGTCGACGCGCGGATCGCCGCGGCGACGGCGGCGATCCGCGTCGAGCCGCGGCGGTCTGTCGATGGTGAGCGCGACGACGGCGAGGACGACGAGGCGCGCGAGGATCGTGGTGACGGAGGGCTCGACGACCTCGGGGAGGGGGGCGACTTCGATGACCGCGTCGACCTCGACGACCTCCGCGACGGGCGCGACGACGATGACGACGACCGCCAGACCTTCGCCTGCGTCGACCGCGGGCTCCTCGAGGCGCTGGATCCGGAGCTGCCGCTGCGGGCCTCGCGTGCGCTCCGGCGGGCCTTTCGTGACTACGGAGCCGACGTCCGCGGGCTCGCCTGCGAGCTGCTCCGGGCGCGGCCGGTGATCCTGACGGCGCCCGGTGAGCGCCTCGACATGAGCCTCGCCGTCGAGACCGCGACGTCTCCCGACCCCGCGGGCGACGGGCTGACGATCAAGCAGCGCAAGCGCCGCCAGTCGGCGCCGCTGCACCGCGCCGACGCGGCGAGCTACCGCCTCTCGGGCTTCCGCCTCAGCGCCGAGGCGCTGGCGATCCTCGACGCCTGGTTGGCGTGGTTCTTCACCGGCGCGGTCGCCGAGGACGGCGATCTCCTGGCCGCCCATACGACCCTGCGCGAGCTCTTCGGCGACGGCTAGCGGCCTGCGGCGGAGCCCCCGCGAGGCGTCGCCGCGCGATTGCCGGGCAGTCGCGGCTCAGGGGACGCACATGTTGTCCATGCAGGTGAACGCGAAGGTGCACTGCTGGTTGCCCGTGCACGACTCGAAGCAGACGTCGGTGTCGAGGTCGCAGCGGTACTTGTCGCAGTCGATCGCCGCGCCCTTGGTCTTGCAGCCGCCCTCCCAGCAGCGGAACTGGCGGATCTCCGAGTAGAGCGCCTCGTTCGCGCATTGGTCGTGGCAGCCGGCGGTGATCGAGCCGTCGTTGAGGCAGTAGGCGTTGGCGACGAGGCTGTCGACGGCGACGAGCTGCGGGCACGCCTGGATGTCCTTGACGCAGCTCAAGGTGCAGGAGATCGCGATCTCCCCCTCGCCGTTGTCGAGGCAGCCCGAGGGCTCGGCCGGCACGCACGCCCCGCCCGCGTCGCAGCGCCCGTGCTCCTGGCCGGCGCAGGCGCGGCAGCGGCCGGTGCCGTCGGGGCCGCAGGAGAGCGCCGCGCAGTCGATCGCCTCGCCGCAGGGGGCGTCGACCGCCTCGAGCACGCACTGGCCGTCGCCGTCGCAGACCCGACACTCGCCGCAGGCGAGGCCGATGTCGGCCTGACAGGTGCCGTCGACGCAGCTCGTGCAGGCGCAGCAGTCGGACTTGTCGACGCACTGGGCGTCGAGCGGCTGGCACTCGGGGTCGCCGGTGGTGCTCGTGCCCGTGCTGGTCTCGCCGGCGGTCGAGGAGGAGGTGTCCGCGGCGGTCGTCTCCGCGGTCGTCGTGCCCGCGCTCGTGCTCGCGCTGTCGGAGCCGCTCGAGGTCGTCGAGGTCGTCGACGAGGCCGACGACCCGCTTTCGCTGCCGCTGTCGCTCGCGCTCGCGCCGGTCGAGACCTCCGCGGTCGCGTCGCCGCTGCCCGCCTCGCTCTCGTCGCCGTACGGATCCCACTTGGGGTTGAGGAGCTGACAGGCGCACAGGGCGAGGAGCGCTGCGCTCAGCGACAGGCGTGCGCTCCGACGGACCATCGCCCGTCAAAGTACCACTCGCCGCCCGCCAAAGGACGTCACGCCGCGCCGCCTGGTCCAGAGGTCAGCGATGCGGCGCAGAGGTCGGGAGACGGCGCGCGCGCGGCCGCGAGGCCGGCGCTGAGGAGGCTGCGTTCGCGGGCGACGGCGCGCCTGAGCCTCGGCGAGCGGTCGCGCGCGCTGGCTCGATGAACCCGCCGCCCTATTTCGTAGAATGAGTCGGCGATCGCCGCGACGATTGGCGACGCTGGTGGGACCCGCTGGCGAGCGACGGCCGCGGCCGCACGGAGGTCCTCCGCATGTCGTCGCCGCCGACCTCGCTCGCCGAGTTCCGGGAGGTCATCCGCGAGATCGCGAGCGGCGGCGTCGTCATCGACGCCCTCGGGCTCATGAAGTGGCTGGCGCTGGTCGACGCGGCGAGCCCGCTCGCCGACCGGCTGATCGGGGGGAGCGCCGCTGAGCGAGCCAGAGGTCGGTGAGGGCTAGTGAGAGCGCGCGGCGGACACTCGGAGGGCGCCTCGCGGGGCCATCGGCGCGCTCGCTCCTATGTATATAGGAGTTCGGCCGCGGCTCCGTGAGCGCCGCGAATTCGGGTCTCCCGCACGATCTCAACGCAAGGGCGAGCGCCCCGCGCATAGCGAGACGATCCGAGCGAGCCCCGCTCAGCGCGAGCTCTCGTTCGCCTGGCCCGCCGCGTGGGCGTCGACGAAGACGCGCACCGCCTCCTTGAGGACGCGCGCGCGCTCGCGGGCCGCGGCCGGCGGGCGCAGGCCGAGGACCGCCGGGTAGAAGAGCTGCCCCTTGACCAGCGACCAGAAGATCTCGGCCGCCGCCTTCGGGCTGCGCACGCGCAGGAGCCCGCGGCGATCGAGCTCCGCGAGCCAGCGCTCGAGCCCCGGATCCCCGAGCTCGGCCATCAGCTCCTGCGCCCACTCCGGCCGGCGCATGACCTCGGCCGCCGTCGCCCGGATGAGGCCGAAGATCGGCTCGCCTAGGAGCATCCGCATGTGGCCCTTCGCGTGCGCGACGAGGGCCGCCGCGATCCCGTCGACGGAGTCGACGTCGGGGAGCGCGTCGTCCTTGAGGCGCGCGAAGGTCTCGCGCAGGAGGGTGTCGAAGAGCTGCTCCTTCGACGCGAAGTAGGCGTAGAGCGTCGGCTTGGTCACGCCGGCCGCCTCGCCGATCGCCTCCATCGAGCACGCGTCGAAGCCCGAGGCGCCGAAGCAGCCGGCCGCGGCGTCGAGGATCGCCCGGC
>JAGQIT010000738.1 GCA_020431135.1 Myxococcales bacterium
TACGGCCGCGAGTGCGCCGACACGGCGCAGGCCCTCGCCGCCGTCGACGAGCTCGCCGATCGCGGCGCGGCGGTGATCAAGATCAGCCTCGCCGGCGGCCCGCGCCTGAGCGACGAGACCCTCGCCGCCGTCGTCGAGCGGACCCACGCGCGCGGCCTCAAGGTCATCGCCCACACGCTCGGCGACGCCGAAGCCGCGCAGGCCGCCGCCCTCGGCGTCGACGCCCTCGCCCACACGCCCCTCGAGCCCCTCGCGGCGGCGACGATCGCCGCGCTCAAGGATCGCGCCGTGATCACGACGCTCCACGCCTTCGGCGCCGGCGACGGCGCGATCGCCAACCTCGCGGCGCTGCGCGAGGCCGGGGCGACGATCCTCTACGGCACCGATCTCGGCAACTCGACGACCCCCGGGATCGACGCCCTCGAGGTCGCGGCGATGACCGAGGCCGGGATGGACGGCGCGGCGATCCTCGACGCCCTCACGGCCGCGCCCGCGACCTTCTGGGGCCTCCCGCACGGGCGCGTCGAGGTCGGCGCCCCGGCGTCGCTGCTGATCCTCAGCGGCGATCCCGAGGCCGAGCCGCTCCACCTCTCCGCGCCCGAGGCCGTCTACCTCAGCGGCGCGAGGATCGACGGCGGCCGCCGCGGGCGCTGACGGAATTGCGGTTGAAGACCGCTAGCCGATGGGCTAGCACCGCAGGGATGCTCCCTCCGCGGCTGATCCTCGGCGTTCTCTCCCTCGGCGGGGCGATCGGCGGCGCGAGGCTCCTCCGCGCCCGCCGCGAGGCCCGAGCCCGGGAGGTCGAGCGCGTCCGCCAGGCCCTCCTCACCGACCCCGAGCCCGATCCGTTCGCCCTCGCCTGGGTCGCGGGTCTCCCGGAGCCCGCGCGCCGCTACCTCGCCCACGCGATCGCCCCGGGCGTCCAGCTCCCGACCTCGGCCCACCTGCGGATGGTCGGCAACATCCGCAGCGAGCCCGGCGGCGAGTGGCTCGAGGTCGAGGCCGACGAGGTGCTCGCGCCGCCCCGCGGCCTCGTCTGGTCGGCGCGGATCCGCGGCCGCGTGCTCTCCCTCAGCGGCGACGACTTCTACCTCGCCGGCCGCGGCGAGAGCTCCTTCTGGCTCATGGACCGCGTGCCGGTGCTCCGCGCCGACGGCCCCGACGTCGCCCGCTCGGCGGCCGGCCGCGTCGCCGCCGAGTCGGTGCTCCTGCCGTCGTCGCTGCTCCCCGGCCACGCCCTCGAGTGGCGCCCCGGCGACGACCTCGACTCGGCGCGGGCGCTCTTCAAGGTCGACACGACGCCGGCCGAGCTGACGCTGCGACTCGCCGGCGACGGCGCCCTGCGCTCGGCGACCGTCCAGCGCTGGGGCCCGACCCGCTTCGGCCCGGGCAAGGGCGGGCGCTACACCTGGCAGCAGTTCCGCGTCGACGCCTACGCCGAGCGGACCTTCTCTGGGATCACGATCCCCGTGCGCTTCAGCGCGACATGGGTCCCGGAAGAGGGCCCCGAGTTCGAGTTCTTCCGCGCCGAGATCACCCGCGCGACCTTCGGCTGAGCGCCGGAGTCGGGTCGCGTCACCTGGTCTTTCGGCCTGGCGGCTCCAGAGGCCGCTCAGAGACGGCGTTCTCGTGCGCCGCCTTGTCGAGCGCTCGCTTCCGCGCCTATGCTCGGCCGATGGCAGCCGAGGAACGCCCCGAGTTCGTGGTCAACGTCGCTACCGCCGAGACGATCGAGCGCACGCTCGGCGAGCGCTGGGGCGGCTCCTACAAGGTTCTCACGCCCGCGATGCGCCCGAACGGCGGCCGCCTCGGCGTCAACTGGATGTGCGTGCCGTCGGGGCGGGTCGCCGTCCCCTTCCACGCCCACCTGCGCGAGGACGAGATCTTCTTCGTCCTCTCCGGCCGCGGCGTCCTCCGCTACGGCGACGCGCTGCGTGAGGTCGGCCCCGGCGACTGCATCGCCTGCCCGGCCGGCGGCGCCGCCCACCAGCTCGCCAACCCCTTCGACGAGGACCTCGTCTACCTCGCGATCGGCGGCCACGACGACCACGAGGTCTGCACCTACCCCGACACGGGCAAGGTGATGATCCGCGGGCTCAAGCGGGTCGGCTGGCTCGAGGACGCGGAGTATATGGAAGGCGAACCCGACGAGCCGCGGGTCTTTGCGATGGTCGACGAGCGCGAGCGCGGCGACGGCTAGACCCGTCACCCGCCCCGCAGCGTCCGGAGTCGACGAGGGCACGCGAGGACGCGCCGGGCACGACCCATCGACGCTCGCGTACGCCCCCACCTCGCGCCGATCGTGGCGCCCTCCCGAGGACCTCGCGTCGCGTCGTGAAGCGAGGCCTACGCGCCGTCGCGCGGCGCCGACTCGTGCACACGCCGTCAGAACGACGTGGCAGCGGGCGCCGCGACCACGCGCCCCCCGGACGACGGAGCAAAAACCGCGCTCCCGGGGCCGCCACTGCGCCTCTGAGGGGACACGGCGACGCTGCTACCATCAGCCCGCACGCGCCG
Source organism: Myxococcales bacterium (assembly GCA_020431135.1). Taxonomy (GTDB): domain Bacteria; phylum Myxococcota_A; class Polyangia; order Nannocystales; family Nannocystaceae; genus JADJRG01. The sequence goes on from JAGQIT010000738.1 coordinate 2,518, forward strand.
TGCGATCCCTGCGATGCGCTCGTTTGTCCCGCGCTCCCCCGCCCTCCTCGTCGCGGTCCTCGCCGCGGGGCTCGCCGTCGCCTGCGGTCGCAATGACTCGCCGACCGAGCGCCGCTACGCCGAGCACTGCGCCGCGTGCCACAGCACGGGCGCGAGCGGGGCCCCGCGCCGCGGCGACGCGGCTGCCTGGGCGCCGCTGCGCGAGCGCGGGATCCCGTCGCTCCTCGAGTCGGTCAAGCGCGGGACGCCGGCGATGCCGGCCAAGGGTCGCTGCGAGCGCTGCACCGACGAGGAGCTCCAGGCGCTGATCCGCCTGATGAGCGAGTGAACGAGCGAGCAGGCGAGCGGTGGCGGATCCCGAAGTGAGCGAGGCGGAGACGAAGACAAAGACGAAGACGAGCCCGCGCCCGCCGCTGTGGTTTCGCCTGCTCTTCGCCGTCGGCGGGGCGCTCGTCGCCCTCCTGATCGCCGCCGTCGCGATCGCTCTCTGGGCCTGGCGCTACACCGAGCCGACCTGGCTGTGGCCGGCCGTCGCCGCCGCCTCGACCGTCGCTCTCCTCGTTCTCCTCGCGCCGCCGACGCGTCGCCGCCTGTGCGCCCGCACCTACGCGTCGCTCGTCCGCTTCCGCCGCGGCGGCGCCCTCCTCCTCCTCTCCGCGGCGGCGCTCATGCTCGTCCCCCTGCTGCGCAGCCCGAGCGCGCCGCCGGTCGCGGAGCCCGTCGCCAGAGGTGAGGCGATCGCCGTCGTCGGCGGCGGCGCGGCGGGGGTCCACGCGACCTGGATGCTCCTCCAGGCGGGCCACGACGTCGTCCTCTACGAGGCCGCCAACTACATCGGCGGCCACGCCTACTCCGCGCCCTTCGAGACCGCCTCCGGGGCGATCGTCGACCTCGACATGGGCTTCCTCTTCGGCTCGCCGCAGGGCTACCAGGACCTCAAGGTGCTGATGGCGCTCGTCGGCGCCGAGCGGGTCTACGGCGACGTCGGCTTCGCGGCGGAGGTCGACGGCTTCGCCTGGAACACCGACGTCGAGGCCGCGCGTGACCCCGAGATCGAGCGCTTCCACCGGGCGATCGCCGGGGCCTACGCCGACGACAGCCTCGATTTCGTCCCCTTCGGCTGGTGGCTGCGGCGCCACGGCTTCGACGCGACCTTCCGCCGCCGCTACCTCACGCCCTACCTCACCCTCCTCTTCCTCAACCCGGACGGCTTCTACAACTACTCGACCCGCTTCATGGCGTCGATGTTCGACGGGCCCGACAAGTACCTCGACCTGCGCGCGCCGTGGCACGCCTGGAGCGTCGCCGGCGGCAGCGCCCGCTACTACCGGGCGCTGACCGAGCCCTTCGCCGCGAGGATCCGCCTCGGCCACCCGGTCGTCGGCGTCACCCGCGGACCGGACGGCGTCACCCTGACGGCCGTCGGCCCCGACGGCGAGGCGATCGAGGCGCGCTACGCCGCCGTCATCCTGGCGATCCCGCCGGACGTCGCGCGGACGATCGTCGGCGACCTCAGCCCCTTCGAGGACTGGGTGCTCGCCCAGGTCCGCTACGGGTCGTCGGAGGTCATCCTCCACACCGACACGGGCGCGCTGCCGCCCGCGGCGGCGCGGCGGACCTACAACTGGCGCCAGGACGCCGCCTGGGGCGACGCCTTCGAGCTCTCGGCGGAGCTCGGGCCGATCGTCAGCCCCGACGTCCCCCTCGAGCCGGCGGCGATCGGCACCCTCAACCCGCAGCGGCCGATCGACGGCGTCCGCGAGCGCAAGATCTGGCGCCACCTCGTCCAGGACGTCTGGCACTTCGTGGCGATGTTCGGGCCGATGCCCGATCTCCAGGGCCGCGGCGGGATCTGGTACGCCGGCTCCTGGACCTCGTACATCGGCCACGAGAGCGCGATGCGCTCGGGGATCCAGGCGGCCTGCGCCGCCGCCTCGCTGCCCGCCGAGGTCGCCGCGAGCCCTGGCGACGAATGTCTCAAGGTGCAGGTCAAGGACGCGATCCCCGAGGTGGGCGTGACCGCCGAGACGGTCGAGATCTGCGGCGCGTCCGGGGCCTACGCCTACCTCTGGCGCCGCCACTGCAGCGGCGACTAGGCGGCGCGCAAGCGCAGCGCCGGCTGACGCGGACGCGCCGCCTCACCTCAGTCGATCGCCATCACGTCGAGCGCCGCGGCCATGACCCCGACGTAGTCGCGGAGCGCTCGCCGCCCGGCCGCGGTCAGGCGCAGGGCCGTCCGCGGGCGCCGGCCCTCGAAGCTCTTCTTCACGCTGACGAGGCCCGCGTCCTCGAGGCGGGTGATGTGGCTCGAGATGTTGCCGGCGGTCAGCCCCGTCGCCCGCCGGAGGTAGAGGAAGTCGGCCCCGTCGACGGCGTAGAGGTGGCCGAGGATCACGAGGCGCGCGGGCTCATGGACCGTGCGATCGACGTCGAGGAGCGCCTGCAGGGCGGCCGCCGGATCGTCGCCGCTCATCCCTCGACCTCCGCGTCGATCCGCAGGAGGCGGGCGAGGAGGCCCGCGCCGAGCGCGAGCGGCGCGACGGCGCCGGCGATGAACGCCCAGCCCGGGTTGGTGTCGAGGAGCACGATCACCGGCGCGACGGCGACGAGCACCCCCGCGTAGGCGAAGAAGCGGCGCAGCCCGAGCGAGGCGCCGACGACCGCGGCGGGGAGGGCCATCAAGATCGCCGGCATCGCGGCGATCCACGAGCGCGCGGCCCCGCCGTCGCCGACGCCGCGGAGGGCGAACGCGAGGGCGATCAGGAAGACGACGACGCCCCCCCCGACGAGGCCGAGGGCGTGACGCCGCTGCCGTCGGACGCGCTTGTCGGCGAACTCGACGGCGCCGAGCCGCGGCTCGACGAGGCGCGCCCGCAGCGGCCTCCACAGCGGCACGAGGAGCGCGGGGGTGACGGCCGCGAGCGCGACCTGATCGCAGACCCAGCCGATCCCGATAAGCAAGACGCCGACCCCGACGAGGAGGTCGAGGAGCCCGTCGTCCCAGTAGCGGCGGAAGAGGCGGCCTTCGAGGGTCTTTTCCATGGTGGTCTCCTGCGCGGACGCGGCGCTCTGCCGCGCTCTTCGTTTAGTTTGTGTCGCAAACCATTCTGTTTCAACAAGTATTTTGCAATGGGTCGCATGCGCGCGATCGCGCATGCGCGCGTCCCCGGGGCCACGGGGCCACGGCCCGCGCCGATGCTCGACCGCCCAGCGCATCGAAGCGGGCTGGAGCCCCGACGCTCACGAGCTCACGTCGTCTCGCTCCTCACGGCACGCGGCGCGACGCAAGACCTAGACGACAGGCTCCATCAGCCGCGCCCGCCAGCCGCCCGCGCAGGTCGGAGACCCACGCTCGCTCGCGGCGTCGTCCTGAGCAGGATCCTCCGCGTCCCTCGCCGCGCCGCCCCCCACCACGCGCCGCACAGCACGTCGCGCAACGCATGACTCAAAAGACAGGTTCATTGTAGCGGCGTACGCGGCCGCCAGCTCGTCCGCTCCGCCAGCGAACGAACAGGATCCTCCGGCTCAGGCCGGAGGGGCCCGCTCCGCGTCGCTCGCCGCCGCGTCCGCCTCTTCGCCGACCGACGCCCCGCCTTCGCTCGCAGCGGCGCCCGACTCCCCCTCCGATGCAGGCGTCGGTCGCGTCGCCACGGGCGCGACGGCGACGGCCCTGTCCGCGTCCGCGACAGGCGAGGCGGCGACCGGCGCTGGCTCGTCGATCGCCGCGTCGTCGTCCTCGTCGCCGCTCGGCGCCAGCGCCCCGTCGCCGTAGGCGCGGCTGAAGCCGATCGTGAAGATCACGATCGACGTCGTCACCGCGGCGAAGACGAGGGTCGGGATCCCCTCGCTGCCGGGGAGCTCGGCGAGCAGCGGCAGCGTCGCCAGGGCCCCCGCCGCCATCCCGCGCGGCATGCAGACGTACGCGAGGCTGACGTCGCGGCGCTCGAGGCCCGAGCCCCTGAGGCGCGCGCCGAGGGTGACGAAGACCGCCGGGATCCGGGCGAGGAGGATCACCACGCCGAGCACCAACCCCATGACGAGCAGCGACCAGGGCGGCGCGAGCATCATCCCGAGGAAGGCGAAGAAGAGCGACTTGACGATGAAGCGGATCTGCGAGTGGACCGCCTGGGCGTCGCCGTCGAGCTGGACGTCGGCGACGCCGTCGGCGTCCGGGAGGTCGTGGAGCCAGAGCGTGAACGAGCGGGCGTTGCCGACGACGATCGCGAAGGCCAGCACCCCCATCGCCGGCGAGCCGCCGGCGACGTCGACGAGGACGTAGAGCAGCATCAGCGCCGCGAGGGTGCACGGGTAGGTGTAGGTCGAGCCGCGGAGGAGGCGGAGCGCCGGGATCCAGCCCCAGCCGAGGAGGCCGCCGAGGCCCGCCGCGATCCCGAAGCTCTTGGTCAGGGTCCACAGCGCCCCGCCGGCGCCGGCCGAGCCGGTGGCGAGAACGTCGACGAAGGCGATCGTGAAGACCGCGCACAGCGCGTCGGTGAGCGCCGCCTCAAAGGACAGGAGGCCGCGGATCCGCCCGCGGATCCCGGCGAGCCCGAGCGACGGCCCGGTGAGCAGCGAGCTCGTGCCGCCGACGATCGCCCCGAGCATCAGCCCGTGGACGAAGCTCCAGCGCGGGAGGACGCCGAGGGCCGCGATGCCGACGCTGAAGAGCGCGACGACGAACATCGTGAAGAAGAAGGTCGCGACCGCGAGGAGCGTCCCGCGGGCGGCGATCGCCTTGACCCGGCCGCCGCTCAGGCGCAGGCGCGAGCCGCCGTCGAAGAGGACGATGATCAGGGTGATCGCCGCGAAGTAGGGCGTCAGCCCGGCGAGGGTCTGGCCGTCGACGACGCCGCCGAGGCGCAGGCCGGCGCCGATCAGGATCAGCCACAGCGGCGCCGGCACCTTGATCCGAGAAAAAAGCATCTCGCCGATCGCCCCGACCATCAGGAGGCTGGCGACCGTGATCAGGAAGACCGTGACCGACGCGCTCAAGGGCGATCACCTCGGGGCGCGGGCGTGCGCGAAGTAGAGGCCGGCGTAGACCTTGAGGTCGACGTGGTCGCCGGCGCGGACGCGCGCGGCGAGCCAGGCCTCGACCTCGTCCAAGGGGACCTCATGGACGGTGATCGACTCCGACTCGAGGCCGCCGCCGGGGCCGACCTTCGTCAGGCCGCTCGCCCAGTAGAGGGTGATCTGCTCGTTGGTCAGGCCCGGCGAGGTCGGGCCGATCGCGAGGCGCTCGACGACCGCCGCCGCGTAGCCGGTCTCCTCGGTGAGCTCGCGCGCGGCCGCGACCTCCCCCCCCTCGCCCTCGCAGCCGGGATCGTCGCCGATGAGGCCGGCCGGGAGCTCGATGACGTCGCCGCCGAGCGCCGGCCGCGGCTGCGAGATCAGGACGAGGCGGCGATCGTCCGTGACGGCGATCAGGGCCGCGGCCCCGTCGGCGCCGACGCGCTCGACGAGCTCCCACTTGCCGCGGCGGAGGAGGCGGAGGAAGCGGCCCTGCCCGAGGATCTCCTCGGCGCGGCCGCCTGATGCCGATGATGTGGGGTCCGACAGGTCCGACATGACCCCCGCGATCTTGCAGGCAATCGCCGCCCAGCGCCAGGCGCCTCGCCGAGGATTCCGCGCGTGCTCCCGCGCCGCGATCGTCGGCTCGCAGCCCGCGCGTAGCCTCCTCGCCGGTGCCGAAGCCGTCTGGAGCGACGAACGAAGCCGCGTCACGCGGGGGTCATGACGATCGCGCCGAGAGAGCGCGACGCTCAGCGTCGGCGCCCCGGTTGCCTCGATCGCGCTCCGCCGGGTAGCGTCGCCGCGATGTCCCGCCCCGCCGGCGCCCGCCTGCTCAGCCTCGACGCCCTCCGCGGCCTCGCGGTGTTCCTGATGATGGAGCAGCACATGGGCGTCTGGCTCTACCACCGCGCCCCCGGGACCGCGCTCCCGACCCACCTCGTCGCCTTCAACGCGCTCGGCGGCGCCGCGGCGCCGCTCTTCATCACCCTCGCCGGCGTCGGCACGTCGCTGTCGCTGCGCCGGCCGGGCCGCGGCGACCTCCTGCTCCTTCGCCGCGGCCTCGTCCTCCTCGGCTTCGGCTACCTCCTCAACCTGCTGACGCCGAGCTGGTTCACGCTGCGCTCGTGGTTCGTCCTCCACATGATGGGCGTGGCGATCATGACCGCGCCGCTGTGGCGGCGGATGAGCAGCCGCGCCCTCCTGGCGACCGCCGCCCTCGTGATCGCCGCGACCGCGCCGCTGCAGCACTGGCTGGGCACGCCGCGGATGCTCTCGAACGACCGCATGGCCCTCAAGCCGCCCTTCGAGGCGCTCGCCGGCGGGCACCTGCGGGTCGCCTTCGCCGAGGGCCAGTTCCCGATCTTCCCGTGGCTGAGCATGTTCCTCGTCGGCATGGTCGTCGGCAGGATCGTCGGCGACACCCAGGGCGACCCCGAGGCCCGCGCCCGCGCGCTCCGTCGCCTCGCCGTCGGCGCGGTGCTCCTCGGGGTAGGCCTCGCCCTCCTCGGCGCCCTCGGCAAGAGCGTCCCGGCGCTGGCCTTCGCCCGCGCCGAGCCGTGGCGCCGCCTCTTCGGCCTGCCGCTCGGCTTCTTCCCGGCGACCGCGGCGATCGTCGTCCTCCTCCAGTCGGTGGTGCTCTGGCTGATCGTCATCGCCACCTGGATCGAGAGCCGCGCGCCCTGGGAGGCGCGCTCGTGGATCGTCGCCCTCGGCCGGATCTCCCTCACCCTCCTCCTCGTCCACGTCGTCGTCTTCCGCGAGCTCACGCGCCCCGTCGGCCTGTGGCAGGCGCTCGACGCCGAGGCGGCGCTCGCCGTCATCGGCCTGTGGACGATCCTCTGCGCCGTGATCGCCCGGGCCTGGCAGAAGCACGGCTACCGCTACGGCGCCGAGTGGCTGCTGCGCCGCGTCGCCGGCTGAGCGCGGCCGCGGCGGTCGGTGTACGATCCGCCGGTGCGCGGCGCAGCGATCGACCCCGGCCCGATCCTCGAGACCGCCCGCCTGCGCCTGCGCCCGTGGTCCGACGACGACCTCGCCCCCTTCGCGGCGATGTCCGCCGATCCCGAGGTGATGGAGCACATGCCCGCCCGCCTCAGCCGCGCCCAGAGCGATGACCTCGCGGCGAAGATCCGCGGGCACATGCGCGAGCGCGGCTTCGGCCTGTGGGCGGTCGAGCTCCTCCGCCCTGCGCCCGCGCCCTTCGTCGGCTTCGTCGGCCTCTCGGTGCCGCACTTCGACGCCCCCTTCACGCCCTGCGTCGAGATCGGCTGGCGCCTCGCTCGCGCGCACTGGGGCCGCGGCTACGCGACCGAGGGGGCGCGCGCCGCCCTCGCCTACGGCTTCGGCGCGCTCGCGCTCGCCGAGATCGTCTCGTTCACGACGCCGCGCAACCTGCGATCGATCGCGGTGATGGAGCGCCTCGGCATGGTCCGCGACCCCGCCGAGGACTTCGATCACCCGCGCCTCCCCGCAGCGCACCCGCTCGCCCGCCACGTTCTCTACCGCCTGAGCCGCGCGCGCTGGGCCGCGACCCAGGCCGAGTAGCGCCGCCGATCTCCCCCGCGCCGGCGCCACGCTCGACGGCCCAGCGCCGGCGAGGCGCCCGGCCTCGACCCCCGCAGATGCGCACAGCGAGCCGCTAGACGCCGCTCCTGCGCGGGCAGGCGCGCGAAAGCGCACGACGAAACGCACATGACCGCGCGCGACGCTCGGCCGCGCGCATCGGTGTATGCTCTTGAGGTCTGCCGATGCATGCCTCGGAGTCCACGCCGACCCAGTCCGCCTCGCTCCCGGGGCTGTCGATCGAGCTGACCCTGATCGGCGTGATCCCGCGCTCGCTCGAGCGCGCGCTCCTCCTCGCCAACCTCGTGCTCTCGGCGGCCGTCGTCGCCCTCGCCGCGGACCATCTCCTCGCCGCGGTGCTCTGCGGGATCCACATCCTCCTCCAGGTGATCTCGGCGATGCCGCTGCGCCGCCGCGATCTCCAGCGCCACCACCTCCGCGAGCTCATGCGCCTGGTCGCCGACGGCGTCCTCCTCCTCCTGATGCCGCTGGCGATCGGCGGCGCGGCGCCGACGTGGATCCTCGCCCTCCCCGTGGTCCTCGGGGCCGCGCACTCGATCGGCTTCGGCCGGCGGACGATCCTGACGACCGCCGGCCTCGCCCTCGCCGCGTCGACGGGGATCGCCCTCGAGGGCGGCGCCCCGGCGACCGCCTCAGCGATCGTCGCCGCCGTGGTGATCGGCGCGGTCGGCATGGTCGCCCAGCTCCTCGCCTCGCAGCCCGGCGCCCCCGAGCGCTCCTACACCACCGCGCTGCGCCGCCTCGAGGAGGAACTCGCCGAGCGCGAGCGCCTCGAGGCCGAGCTCCGCCGGGCCCGCCTCGGCCTCGACCGCGAGGTCGACGAGCGCATGGAGGCGCTGACCCTCGCCAACCAGCGGATGGAGCGGGAGGTCCGCGACCGCCGGGCGGCCGAGCGCCGCGCCCTCGAGGCCAGCCGGATCAAGAGCTCCTTCCTCGCCAACATGAGCCACGA
>JAGQIT010000739.1:0-4843 GCA_020431135.1 Myxococcales bacterium
GCCCGGAGATCGTCACGTTGACCTTTTGGTCGACGAGGTTGAGCGAGTAGCGCTCGACGCTCTCGCCGGCCCGCCGCGCCGTCAGCGAGCCGACGCCGGCCGGGACCGCGTCGGCCATCCGCGCGGCGACGTCGAAGCTGCGCGACCACGCGGTCTCCTCGAGCGGCCGCAGGCTGACGACAGGTTGGGGTGCGTCGACCCCTTCGATGGGGGTCTGGACGGTCGCGCCGGGGCCGAGGTCCACGGTGCTCGAGCCGCTTGCGAGCTTCGCGATCCCGTAGACGACAGCGTAGTCGCGCTCGCCGTCGCGGCTGAAGGCGCGGGCCTCACCCTGCTCGACGGTGAGGACGTCATCATCGCTGGCGATCGCCAGCGCCGCCTGACCGCTGGTGATGATCGCCACGAGCTCGCCGCGGACGAGGGTGATCTGGCGCGATCCAGCGGCGGGCAGGACGACCTCCGTGTCCTCGTTGAACCGCAGCGTGCCGCCGCCCTCGAGCGCGAGCTCGGCGAGCGTCCCGGCCGGGATCGTCAGGCGCTGGCCGGCGCTGAGCTTGGCGTCCTTGCCGAGGAAGGTGCCCTCCGGGAGGCCCTGGGTGCGGACGCCGGCGGGGCCCGAGACCGCCGTCAAAGTGGCGATCACGGGGCCTGTGGGGGCCTCGGGCGTCGCGGACGGGGTGGCCTCGGCGGGCGCCTCCGCGTCCGCGGCGGCCTCCTCAGGTGCCGGCTGCTTGCAGCCGCTGAGGGCGGGGAGGGCGAGGCCGAGCCCCGCGAGGAGGCCGAAGGTGAGGGGGAGGCGCGGGCGGTTCATGATCTTCTCCAGCGGGCGTGGCAACGCACGAGCGACGGGCTGCGGCCTATTCGTGCGTTCGGGCGTTCGGGCTTCGGGCGTTCGGGCTTCGGGCGTTCGGGCAATCGAAGGGTCGCGCGGCGGACGTCGCTCGGCGCTGCTGTTGCCCATCCAAACCCCCAAACGCCGGCGTCGCGGGGCGGCTTACACCCCGCACCTCGCGGTCCTTGAGGAGCCCGCGCGACTCCGCCGGCGGGCCGGGATCGCGAGCGAGGCAGTGACAAGCCTACGCGTTCTGCCTACCCTTGTGGGCCCCATGCCCTCGGCCAAAGAGCTCTTCCTCGCCCACGTCAACGAACGGAGCCCAGAGCACTCCGCCGTGGCCGAGCTCCGCCGGGATCTCACCCTGGCGAAGATGGACGCGCTCGGCGACGCCCACGGTCTCGGCGCCTCCGAGCTGCGCGAGATCGTCCCGCCCCTCTACGAGAAGATCGTCGTCGGCACGATCCAGATCGCGGCGCACGTCGGCGTCGGCGTAGGCCTCGCGCTCGAGGCCTACGACGAGGCCGAGCGCGGCGTCTCGCTGTCGATGTTCTCCCGCGAGATCCGCAACCTGATGACCGAGACCGGCGTCGCCCTGCGCCGCCGCCACGCCAACCAGATCGCCAAGGTGATCGCCGAGATCGAGGCCCAGCGCCTCGCCTGGCGCCACAACCACGAGTTCCTGTCGTGGCTCGCGTTCCGCCGCGACGACCCGCGCTACAGCGCCAAGAGCCGGCGCGAGCGCCTCAGCGCCTTCAAGGTCCGCGAGCGCCTCCTGCTCAGCCGCGAGGCGGTCGGCGAGCTGATCGGCACGCCGCTGTCGGTCGCCCTCGAGGGCCACGACCGCTTCATGCTCGCCAACCGCTGGCGCCTCCCCCCGACCGACGAATACGAGATCGAGCGCTACGTCTGGCCGCTCCTCTCGCTCCAGCCCGCGCACGTCGTCCGCCTCGAGGCCGCGCGCCACGAGCTCGACATCCTCACGGATCGCGGGGCGCCGCCGCTGTCGCTCGACGAGGTCCGGGCGCGGATGCTCGCCGGGCTCAAGACCCAGCTCGCCGAGGCCCTCGACGAGCTCCCCGCGACCGCGCAGGGCGGCCTCGCCAGCCACTACTGAGGGCCTGCGCTCGTCTGTCCGCAGGGCCACGGCCTCAGGGACACGGTCCCGCGCGCCGGGCCCCGCCGCGACGCGCTGCGCCGCCCGGTCTGGCTGCGTATCTTCGCGAGCTGCGCGCGCTCTCATCGGCCGTCGACGCTCGGCTCCGCCAGGACGCGCGGTCTGCCGGGCACCGTCGACGATCGCCGCGCGAGAGGAGACGCGGAACGCTCGGACGGCCCCCTAGCGCGGGCGGACCTTGGTCGACGACTCCTCCCGGCGGACCGCCTTGGTCGCCAGGTGGTCCGCCTCCTCGTTGCCGTCCTGGCCGGCGTGGCCGCGGACCTTCAGGAGCTCGAGGTCGGAGAAGCGCTCGATCTGCTCCTGCACCTTTTTAATAAGGGTCAGGTTGGTCTTGGCCTTCCAGCCGCCGACGAGCACCCCGAGGCTCCAGCCGGAGTCGGTGAAGAGGTGGATATGGGCCTTCTCCTCGGCCTCTGTGAGGGTCTCGAGGGCGCGGAGGATGGCGGTCAGCTCGGCGACGTTGTTGGTCCCCTCGCCGATGAACTCGCTGATCTCGACGATCTCGCTCGGACGCACGAGGTGGACGCCGATCCCCGCCGGGCCGGGGTTGCCGGAGCAGGCGCCGTCGGTGTGGATGACGATCGTCGCGTCGGTCGCCGCGACCTTCGGGGTCTCGCGCAGAGACGTCGCCGCAGTGGTCTGCTGGCCGCCGAAATCGGCGTCTTCGAGGATCTCCTCGCCGTCGATCTCGGTGAGGTTGTCGGGGGTCGTCCGGTACGACTTGGTCGCGCCGAGGCGGTAGCGCATCTCCGCACGGCCGCGGCGGACGATCGGCTTTCCGGTCGGTAGAACCCGCACAAACACTGTTTGATCGCGAAATTGGAACTTCTTCCAGGGCATCAGAAAGCAAACCTAGGGCAAACCGGCGATTGGGCCGCGAACGGCAGCGAACAGGGGGCCAGAGATCGCACTTTGTGGTTGCCACCGCAAGAGGGGGCGCCGTATAAGCCGCCCTATGAAGAAGACGTTCACCACCGCCCTCGCGGCGACAGCGCTATTTGGCATCACCGCTTGCAAGGGTGGCGGCAGTGCATCGGGCACGAAGCTGATCCCGGAGCAGGCGACGATCCTCGTCGGTATCGACGTGGGGGGTCTGACCAAGACCAAGCTCTACAGCGAGAACAAGGCGATGATGGAGGCCGCTCCGGAGGCCAAGGAGATGATGGAGGCGGCCAAGGGCTGCAACCTCGATCTCGAGAAGATGGGGTCGATCATCATCGGCACCGACGGCGCGGAGCCCAAGCCCAACGTCACCGCGGTCATCAGCGGCGAGGGCGTCGGCGTCGAGGCCAACCTCACCTGCATCGCGGACAAGGCCAAGGAGAAGTCCGGCAAGGCCCCGTTCACCGTCGAGGGCAAGGAGCTCAAGATGGAGGGCGACGACGGCGTCGGCTACATCGTCGACGACAAGACCGTCGTCATCGCCACCACCGCGTGGGCGACCGCGACCAAGGACCTGATCGACGGCAAGGGCAAGTCGGCCGCCGACGGCCCGAACAAGGACCTCTTCGGGCGCGCCGACCAGAGCAAGCACATCTGGTTCGCCGGCATCCTCCCGGCCGCCGCCACCGGCCAGCTCAAGGGCAGCCCGGCCGAGGGTCTCAAGGACATCTCGGGCTCGGTCGACCTCTCGAATGGCGTCGCCTTCACGGTTGCCGCGGGCACCGAGTCGGCTGAGAAGGCCGAGGAGCTCAAGAAGCAGGCTGAGGAGCAGTTCGGCATGGCCAAGGGCATGGCCGGGCTCTTCGGCGTCCCGCAGGGCGTCGTCGACAGCGTGAAGTTCGGCACCGACGGCAACGCGATCTCCGTCTCCGCCGCGGCCTCCGCCGAGGACATCAAGGCGATCCAGGAGAACGCCGGCAAGATGATGGGCGGCGGCATGGGCGGCGGCATGGGTGGTCCCCCGCCCGGTATGGACGAGCCCCCCCCGCCGGCTGAGGAGGCCGCCCCCGAGGAGGGTGGCGACGAGGCTCCGGCCGACGGCGAGTAGAACGCTTGCATCTCCGCCGGAGATGCCGTAGCAAGGGCGACCCGATCGGATCGGGTCGCCCTCTCTCGTCTGTGGACCCCGGTCCTGGCGAGACCCAACACCAACCCTTGTAGCTGCTGATGGCGGCGATCATCGAGGAGAGATATGCCCACTAGCCCCCTGCAACAGGTCAAGAAGCTCTACGGTTCGAAGGAGAAGCTCGTCGACGAGGTCGCCGGCCTCTTCGCCCCGGACGAGGGCGAGTCCGCTGAGGACTTCCGCAAGCGCCTCAAGCACGTCGCCAACTCCAAGCTCCTCCGGCTCGCCAAGGTCGGCGCGGCGGTGAAGGAGCTCGGCGGCCGCGAGGCCATCATCGCTAAGGTCGCGGAGCTCAGCGGCCTCGCCAAGGACAAGGACTTCGTCAGCAAGATCAGCAGCTACGCCGATCCGAAGCTCCTCGAGCTCCACCGCAGCCTGAGCCGCAAGGCGAAGGCGAAGGCGGCGAAGAGCGCGTCCTAGCCCGCCGCTCGTCGAGCGGAGCGCGGAGGGGGCCCCAGCGGCCCCCTCTTCGCGTTCTCGGGCGCACATCGCGGGAACGAACCAATTAGAGAGGGGACCGGGCCGGTCCCCTCTTCGCGTCTCACGGGCGCGGTCGCGCTACTGGGCGCAGGCGTTGATCGTGTTGCACTTCGAGTTCGCGCACGAGGTGATCGACCCGAACTTGCCCTTGATCATGCACTCCTCGACGCAGGGCTTGAAGTCGTTGTTGTGCTCGATGCACTCGAGCCAGCAGGTGCACCCCGGGTCCATCAGGCACTCGACGACGCCGTCGCAGCAGCTCGACTTGATGCACGCCTGGCAG
>JAGQIT010000739.1:4980-8017 GCA_020431135.1 Myxococcales bacterium
GTCGGTCTCGTCGCCGTTCTGGACGCCGTCGTCGCAGGTCGGCATCTGACAGCTCCCGCCCATCTTCTGCTCGCAGTAGTCCGACACGCAGTCGGTGTTGAGGTCGCAGGTCTCGTCGATCTCGCAGGTCGGCCCGCAGACGCCGCCGCAGTCGACGTCGGTCTCGCCGCCGTCGAGCTGGCCGTTGCCACACAGGCCGCTCGGCTGGCAGGTGCCGCCGTCGCAGATCAACGAGAAGCAGTCGTCGTCGACGACGCAGACCTCGTCGGTGTCACAGGTCGAGCCGCAGGCGCCGCCGCAGTCGACGTCGGTCTCGTCGCCGTTTTGCACGCCGTCGTCGCAGGCGGGGAGCTGGCAGGTCGTCGAGTTAGGGTCGCAGAAGCCCGAGGCGCAGTCGTTGTCGTCGACGCAGACCTGATCGGGCATGCAGGTCGCCCCGCAGACGCCGCCGCAGTCGACGTCGGTCTCCTCCGGGTCCTTCATCAGGTTGCCGCACAGCGGGTCGGGCTGGCAGGTGTCGCCGTCGCACATGTTCGAGGCGCAGTCGCTGCCCTGGGTGCAGCCGTCGCCGACCTGGCAGGTCGGACCGCAGGAGCCGCCGCAGTCGACGTCGGTCTCGTCGCCGTTCTGCTCGCCGTCGTCGCAGGAGGGGCCGCCGGTGTCCGAGGCGCTGACCATGGTGTCCGAGGCCGAGGTGTCGGAGTCGGTGGCGGAGGCGGAGTCGGTCGCGGAGGCGCCGCTGTCAGAGTCGGTGGCCGATCCCGAGGCCGTGTCGGTGGCGGAGGCGGAGGCGGTCGCGGAGGCGGTCGCGGTCGCCGACGCGGAGTCGGTCGCGGTCGCCGACACCGAGACGGAGTCGGAGTCGGAGTTCGACGCCGAGTCCTGGCACGAGGCGTCGGCCTTCTGCGTCCAGGCGAAGCCGTCGTCCTTGCACGGGTCCCCCGAGCAGGCGCCGAGGCTCAGGATCATCAGGAGTGAGAGCGCGCCGACGAGTCCGCGCGAGAGGAGAGGGGCCGAGGATTTCGCACGCATGGAGACCACGTCCAAGAGACGCCGCCAGCCGCGGTGATTCCAAGGGCGGGGGAGGTCATGTGCCCCCAATTTTTCCCGCGCGATGACGCGCTCGCGCGGTCGCAGTGTCGTCGGTTGCATTATGTCTTTACAGTCATGTTCTCATCCGCGCCGTCGTGGACCTCCTCAGCGCCCGCGAGGTCGGCGAGCTCCGCGGGCGCCGGCATCAGGCCGGCCTCGACCAGCGAGGTGCAGCCGCGATCGCTGACGATCAGGTGGTCGAGAACGGGGACGCCGAGGAGCCAGCCGGCGTCGACGAGGCGCTCCGTGAGCTCGAGGTCAGAGCGGCTCGGCTCGGCGTCGCCGCTCGGGTGGTTGTGGACGAGGAGCGTCGAGTGGGCGCCGGCGCGGATCAGCGGGCGGAAGACCTCGCGCGGGTGGACGGTGACGGCGGCGATCGTCCCGAGGCCGACCTCGCGGACGGTGCGGACGCGCAGGCGGGCGTCGAGGCCGATCACCAAGAAGCGCTCCTGCGTGGCGCCGCGGAGGGTCGCGCGCGCGAAGCGGCGCAGCGCGTCGGCGTTGCGCAGCGGCGCGCGGCAGGGGAGCTGGAGGCGGGCGAGGCGGCGCGAGAGCTCGAGCGCGGCGACGATCGCCGCGGCCGAGGCCTCGCCGATCCCCGGGACGCGCTGGAGCTCGTGGGGGATCGCCTCGGAGATCCCAGCGAGGCCGCCGAGGGTCCGCAGGAGCAGGGTCGCGCGCTCGACCGCGTGGCCGCCCCCGACGACGAGGGCGAGGAGCTCCGCGTCCGCGAGCGTCGACGGGCCGAGGACGAGGAGGCGCTCGCGCGGGCGCTCGATCGGCGCGAGGCCGAGGCGGCGCGCCGCGGGCTCGGGGTCGGCCTCGGCTTCGGTCGCCGATTCAGGTGCAGGGGAGGGGGGCTTCGCGGTCTCGGGCACCCTCGCGGTGAGTTCAAGGCGCGTGCCAAGGGGACGACGGTCGAGCCAAGCGAGCGGAGCGGCGGCGGCGAGCCGTCGGCGGCGAGCGGCGGCGTGGAGGACCCGGGGGGCGGCCGGAGAACGCGGCCAGCGGACGGGACCGCGGCCAGGCTGGCGGCCGCCGTGCTATGGTTTCCAGCCCCGTGCGAGCCCCCTTCAGACCCGCCGAAGCCGATCGCTCGCCGCGACCCCGCGCAGCCGCTCTCCCCCGCCGAGCCCGCCGTCAGGGCCTCGTCGGAGCTGCGCTCGTCGCCGCGGCGATCCTCTCTAGCGCCTGCGGTCCGGCGACCGGGGCGACCCCCGACGAGCGGGCCGCGAAGGCCGACGACGCGCCGGCCCCCGAGGCCGCGCCCGCCCCCGCGCCGAAGGCGACCGCGCCGGCCAACGGCTTCGGCTCGGAGATCGCCTGGCGCGGCTTCGAGGAGGGCCTGCGCGAGGCGGCCGACGGCGGCAAGGCGATGATGCTCGTGGTCCACGCGAGCTGGTGCCCGAAGTGCAAGGACCTCAAGAAGAGCTTCTTCGACCCCGGCCTCGTCGACGCGAGCCGCGGCCTCGTGATGGTCAACGTCGATCAGGACGAGGAGCCGCGCAGCATGATCTACTCGCCCGACGGCACCTACGTCCCGCGGGTGCTCTTCGTCGGCCCCGACGGCGAGGTGGTGCAGGAGCTGAAGAACGGCCAGCGCTCGCGCTTTCACTACTTCTACACGCCCGGCGACGACCTCGTCGGCATGATGAAGCAGGCGGTCGCACGCTATGGCCAGTCGTGATCGCCGGCGCTGGCGCGGCGCCCTCGTCACCGTCCTGACCGCGGCCGCGGGCCTCGGCGCCGTCGCGGCGATCGCCGGCCTGCCGAGCGACGCCGTCGGTCGCAAGGCGGCGACGATGCCCGTCAGCGAGGTGAGGCCCGGGATGAAGGGCTACGCGGTCACGGTCTTCTCCGGCGAGCAGAGCGACCGCTTCGAGATCGAGGTCGTCGACGTCGTCCACGACTACCTCCCGAAGCAGGACGCGATCCTCTTCCGCTC
>JAGQIT010000740.1 GCA_020431135.1 Myxococcales bacterium
GACCTCGACCTCGACCTCGTCGACGTCGACGACCGCGCCGACGTCGGCGGCGACGACGACCAGCGCGTCGTCGACGAGCAGCGGCAGCGAGAGCGCGACCGGCACGTCGACGACGACCGGCCCCTCGACCTCCGAGCCGACCACGGAAGATCCGACGACGACGACGACGACGACGACGACGACGACGGGCCTCGACTGCGACGCGCTCGGCAAGGAGCTGTGCGGCGACTCCTGCGTGTCGACGGATCGCAACGTCAAGCACTGCGGGGCATGCGACGCGCCGTGCTCCTCCGGGGAGATCTGCGCCGGCGGCGAGTGCAAGAGCGACTGCCCGATCGATCGCATCACCTGCGACGGTCAGTGCGTCGACATCGGCTTCGATCCGAACAACTGCGGCGCCTGCGGTCAGGCGTGCGACGACGGGCTCTTCTGCGTCGAGGGGAGCTGCCTCACCTCGTGCGAGCCGGTGTTCGTCGCCTGCGGGGCGACGTGCGTCTTCATCGGCGGCGACCCGCAGAACTGCGGCGATTGCGGGAAGGCGTGCGTCAACGCGACGGTGTGCGTCGGCGGCGAGTGCATCCCGGACTGCGGGCCCGAGTCGCTGTGCGACGGCCTATGCACCGACAAGACGGCCGATGAGATGAATTGCGGCGAGTGCGGGACGACCTGCAAGCTCGCCGAGCTCTGCGTCGACGGCGAGTGCGCGAGCGAGTGCTCGGGCGGGCGGGTCGTCTGCGGTCTCGACTGCGTCGACGTCGAGACCAGCCACGACAACTGCGGCGGCTGCGATCAGCCCTGCGCCCAGACGGAGGCCTGCGAGGGCGGCGAGTGCGTGTGCGCCTTGGGGACCTCGATGTGCGGCGACGCGTGCATCAACACGACGATCGACCCGAGCAATTGCGGGGCCTGCGGCAAGGCCTGCAACGTCGGGGAGAAGTGCGCGGAGGGCGAGTGCAAGTGAGGCGACGTCGATCGCCCGCGGCCGCGCTGGTGGCCGCGTTGGCCACGCTCATGCCGGTCGCGCCTGCGGCGAGGGCCCAGGCGCCTGCGGCCGAGACGCCCAGACAGGACGCGGCCGTCGCGGAGGAGGGGCCGGCGAGCGACGCCGGGGTGCTCCAGGACGTGCCGACGGAGGTCGTCATGGTCCTGCCGATCGAGTCGTGGGGGGAGATCGAGGAGCACATCCCGCGCGCCCTGGTCGACCGCATGGAGGACGGCCTGCGCCGCGGCAACTTCACGGTGATCGACGCGGCCGCCAACGGCGGGCCGATCCCGAGCGGCGAGTGCGACGAGGCGTGCGTGCGCTCGACTGTCGCCGGCACGAACGCGACGCACCTCGTCCGCGCGAGCGTGGTCGTCGACGGCCGCGACTATAACGTCCGCGTCGAGCTCTTCCTCGGCGAGACCGGCGAGCTGATCGCGACGAGCAACGACATCTGCGAGATCTGCGGGCACGAAGAGCTCGCGGACATGGTCGGAGACCTAGCGGCGACGCTCCGGCGCAAGCTCAGCGCGGCCGTCGATCCGCCGCCGCTCCTCCGCGTCGTCGCGGAGCCTGAGGGCAGCCTCGTGACCGTCGACGGCGAGGTCGTCGGGGTCACGCCCGTCGAGGTCACGGTCGCGCCCGGCGAGCACGACATCGTCGTGAAGAAGGCCGGCTACGTCACCCACCGCGCCCGCCTGGCCTTCCTCGACGGCGTCGTCGAGACGATCCGCACCGACCTCGCGCCGGCGCCGGTGATCGAGGAGGAGGAGCCGCCGCGCACCAAGAAGCGCGCGCTCCCCGAGTCGACGACGCGGCCGATCGGCTGGGCGGCGCTCGGGGTCGGGGTCGGCGTCACCGCTGGCGGCGTCGCCCTCCTGGTCCTCGACGAGCGGCCGATCAAGCGCGAGTGCACCGGCGACAACGTCGACGCGATGGGCAACTGCAAGTGGCGCTACAACACCCTCGCGGGCGGGATCGCGATGACGATCGTCGGCGTCGGCGCGGTCGCCCTCGGCGCGGTCCTCCTCGCCCGCGGCCGCTACGACGAGGCGCTCGCCACCCTCCAGCGGGCGCTCGACATCCTCGGCGAGGGCGCCGGCGACCAGAGCATGGTCCGGATGTCGACGCTCAACATCATGGGCTCGGCCTACGACCTCCGCGGCGACCTCGCCCCCGCGCTCGAGCACTACCGCAAGGCGCTGGCGATCGCCGAGCGCCAGGTCGGCCCCGATCACCCCGAGACCGCGAAGATCCTCAACAACATCGCGATCATCCACAAGGGCCGCGGCGAGCTCGAGGAGGCCCGACGTCACGCGGAGCGGGTCGTGACGATCTACCGCCGGGTCTTCGGCGAGGCCCACCCGGACTTCGCGGCGTCGCTCGCCAACCTCGCCAACCTCCAGCTCAGCGCCGGCGACTACGAGGGCGCCCTGGCGAGCTACGACGAGGCGCTGCGCGCCCTCCAGGCCGCCGAGGCCGGCCCCGGCGAGGTCGGCCGCCTCCTCTACAACCTCGGCGTCGCCTACCACCTCCGCGGGCGCTTCGCCGAGGCCGCCGAGTCCTACGCCCGCAGCCTCGAGCTGCAGACGCCGGTCCTCGGCCCCGACCACCCGGAGATCGCCTACCCCCTCACCGGCCTCGGCTCGTCGCTGGTCGAGCTCGGCCGCTTCGACGACGCGCTCCCCCACCTCGAGCGGGCGCTGGCGATCCGCAGCCGCAAGGACGTCCCGCCGATCGACATCGGCGAGATTCGCTTCGCGCTCGCGCGGGCGCTGCCGATCGGCGAGCGAGAGCGCGCCCTCGAGCTCGCGCGGGCGGCGGAGCGCGACTACGAGGAGCTCGGCGATCCAGCGACCGCCGCGGCGATCCGCGCCTGGATCGCCGCGAACGCTGTCATCGACGGGTAGCGACGGCGACGATCGTCACGCGTCGCTCGTCGCTCGCTGACGGCGCGTGCCTGCGCGCGATCGCTGTACGTACAATGACGTGGAGAGCCTGGCGACCTGCCCGAATCACCAGCTATCCTCGGGGCCACCTCTCGGGAGCCCACGATGCCCACGACCAACGACAAGCGACTGATCAAGATCACGGCCAACAGCGCGGGCGTGACCGCCTCGACCTTCGACGTCAACCTCGACGCCTCCTTCGACACCCCGAGCGACGGGGCGATCAAGCTCAGCGTCACCTCGTCGGGCGGCACCGACACCTCGCTCCACGAGCTGGTCTTCAGCGACGCGGCGACCGGCTCCGAGATCGGCCGGACCTCGATCTCGCTCGTGGCCGACACCAAGATCGTCGGCAACTTCTCGGCGACGCTGGCGGTCGACGGCCGCTCCGAGACCGACCCGCCGGCGAGCGGCTCGCCCGCCGAGATCCGCAGCCCGACCGCCCAGAACCGCCGCAATTGGAGCCAAGACGTCAACGCCGACAGCAACGGCACGGTCCTCCGCAACAGCGCCAACGTCGACGTCCGCTCGGCCAGCGACACCGCGAGCGTCAGCCAGCTGGTGCGGACGAGCGACGACCACACGCTCATGCTGGCGATCACCTTCGAGCCGCGGGGCGGCGCCCCGACCAGCGGATCGGTCACCCTGACGACCACCGCCACGGCGGGCGCGGGCTACAACCTCGGGCCGGTCAAGACCAACGTCCCCGGCGGCCGCTAGCCCCCGACCGTCGCGGGCGATCGGAGCGCTAGCGCGCAGTATCCTGTCGCAAGAGACAGGAGGTGATGGGAGCGCGCGCGAGTGCGCGCGCGCGTCGTGTCGAGCCGGCCGGCTCGCGGGTCCCGCTGGGCCCGCGAGCCGCTATCCTCTCGCCCACCGACCCAGGATCCCGCGATGCCCACGACCAACGACAAGCGCCTGATCAAGATCACCGCCAACAGCGGCAACGTCACCGCCTCGACCTTCGACGTCGACTTCGACGCCGCGTTCGACTCGCCGCAGAGCCTCGCCCTCAGCTTCAGCGACTCCTCGAGCGGCTCCTGCGACAAGACCCTCCGCGAGCTGGTGGTCAGCGACGCCGCCACCGGCTCCGAGATCGGCCGGACCTCGATCCTCTTCAAGGTCGACACCGTCGAGCTGGGCGAATTCTCGGCGGGGATCGACCGCTCGGGCCGCTCCGACACCACGCCGCCGCCGAGCGGGACGCCCCACCAGGTCCGCAACCCGACCGCCTCGAACTTCCGCCGCTGGGCGCAGGTCGTCAAGCAGAGCGGCGAGAACGTCCTCCGCAACTTCGCCAACGTCGACGCCAAGAGCGCGGCCAGCAGCGGCGCCGTCGACCAGAGCGTCGTCACCAACGACGACACGACCTTCGCCCTGCGGGTCACCTTCAGCGACCGCGGCGGCAGCGCCCTCGCCTCCGGGACGGTCACCGTGACCACCTCCGCGAAGGCCGGCGACGGCTTCACCCTCGGCCCCGTCCGCCTCTCGGAGAGCGAGGACGACGGCGAGGTCGAGCGGACCGTGATCCGACGCTAGCGCCGGATCACGCGAGCGAGAGCACGGCCAGGAGGACCTCCTGCATCTCGATCGCGCTCTGGAAGCGGAGCTCCGGGTCCTTGGCGCAGGCGCGCTCAAAGACCCGGTCGAGGCCCTTGGCGACGACCTCCGGGACGTCCTCCGGGAGGAGGAGGCTCGGCGGCAGCGGCATCGACTCGCGCTGCGCGAGGAGGAGCTGGTCGAGCGGCGCGTCGACCAGCTCCTCGAAGGGGAGGCGGCCGGTGACGACCTCGTAGAGGGTCATGCCGGCGGCGTAGATGTCGGCGCGGGGATCG
>JAGQIT010000741.1 GCA_020431135.1 Myxococcales bacterium
CGACACCGAGACCCTGACCGTGGTCACCGAGCCCGAGCTCGGCGCGCTGCCGCAGGCGCTCCTCACCGAGCTCCTGCGCACGACCTGGCTGCCCCGCCTGCCGCCCCCCGTGCGCGCCCTCCTCGGGGTCGAGCGCCGCGCCGAGGGTCGGCGCGCGCTCTGGCACAGGGACCTCCCCGGCGGGCGCTCGCTGACGATCAAGGCGGCCCCCGGCGCCGTCCTCAACCTCCGCCACAGCGAGGTCCTCACCGAGATCCGGATCACCCCCGGCCTGGACATCGAGCTCCGCGGCGGGCCGGCCCCGTCGGCCCGCCTCAGCCGGATCTCCTACCGCTGGCACGACGGCGCGATCGACATCGTCACGAAGCCGGCGCTCGGCGAGCTCGAGCGCGCGGCGATCAGCCAGTTCGTCCGCCACCGCGTCGCCGCCCAGCTCCCCGCCATGCTCGGCCTGCGCGGGCCCGAGGCCGGGCCGCAGATCGATCGCGCGGCGATCGCCGGGCGCACCCACGCCGCCTACGCGACGACCCTCCCGCAGGTCGGCCGCCTCCGCCTCCTCCTCGATCCCGACGACACGCTCACGCTCCGGCTAGGGCCGCACTCGGCCCGCGTCCACAGCGAGCGCGGCCTCCTCCTCGTCGCCGAGGACCTCCAGATCGCCTTCGACCTCCGGGCGCTGACCGTCGATCGCGAGGGGGCGCTCGAGGTCGACGCGACGCCGGCCCCCGGCCCCTACGTCGAGAGCGTCGTCGCCACCCTCTTCCGCCAGCTGGTGTCGCCGAAGATCGAGGCCCGCCTGCCGCCGCCCCCCGCCGCCGGTGAGCCGTGGATCCTCCACCGCCAGGTCGTCGAGCGCCTCGGCGAGCTCGCCGTCGTTCTCCCGCCGGGCGCGGCGATCGTCGTCGAGCGCCGCGCCGACGGCCTCCGCGTCCGCGCCCCCGGCCTGACGATCGACGGCGGCGAGGCCCTGCCGCCGATCGCCCTGCGCGGCGCCTCCTGGGATCCGACGACCGGCCACGTGTCGCTCGACGCGTCCCCCGAGGTCGGCCCGATCGTCGACGAGGTCGCGACCCGCGTCGTCCGCCGCCTCGCCGGCCCGCACCTCGAGCGACTCCGCGGCCTCCTCGCCCTCCCCGAGCGCTCGGCGACGCCGCCCCCTCCGCCGCCGCCGCCGGGCCCGGTGCTCTACCGCCGGGCGATCCCCCGCATGGGCGACGTCGAGGTCGCGCTCCCGCGGATCTACTTCGGGATGGTCTCGGTCGACGCCGACGGCCGGATCTCGGCGACGATCGACGGCGGCCTGCGGGCGCGCCTGCGCGAGCTCGGCCTGCGCCTGGTGCTCGAGGGCTTCGAGGCGACCGTCGATCCCCTCGACCTGGCGATCACCACCGACCCCGCCCTCGGCCCGCTCGAGCACCGGCTCCTCCTCGACCTCGTCGGCCCGCGCGTCGACGCGCTGCGCGGCAAGCTGTGGCCGGTCGACGCCCCGCCGCCGGCCGAGCACCCTGACTACCGGACGATCGCCGTCCTCGCCGAGAACAGCTCGCAGGGGCCGCTGACGCTCGCGCTCCCGCCGGGCGGCGTTCTCCGCGTCGCGCTCGATCGGCAGATGCTCGAGGTCGAGTGCGAGGTCGGCCTCCACATCGGCCTCGCCGGCGCCGCCTGGCTCCCCGACGTCCTCCTCCACAAGCTCACCTACACCCTCGCCGACGGGGCGATCGACCTGCGCTTCAGCGGCATCGTCGAGCGCTACTACCGCGAGGCCGAGAGCGTCTCGCCGATCACCGAGGCGATCCTCGCCCACGTCCTCAAGATCCTCGTCACGCCGAAGCTGCCGGAGGCGCTGCTGCCCCTCGGCTTCCAGCGCTTCCCGCTGCCGCCGCCGCCGCGGGTCAAGCCCGACCAGATCGTCCTCTTCGAGGTGCCGCTCGCCCCCGGCTACGGCGAGGCCCGGCTGTCGATGGAGGCCGACGAGATGATCATCGTCACGGCCAGCGAGGACGAGGTCCAGGTGAGCTGCGATCGCGGCCTGCTGATCCACCTGCCGGCGCTCCGCTTCGGCCTCCACGCCCGCGCCGCCCGCTACCACGTGCGCTCCGGCGAGGTCCAGATCGGCGGACTCGGCCAGCTCGAGAACGCGATCGTCGAGTCGATCATCCGCAAGAACGTCCGCGGCCGCGCCGCTGGCGGGGCGCCGATCGCCGGCATGATCGACGACCTCCCGGTCGACAAGCGCGGCCGCCGGGTGCTCTTCGCGACCAAGGCGGTGCACATCAAGATGCGCCCCGGCGCCCGCTTCACCCTGGCCTTCAGCGCCGCCGGCATCGACTTCACCGCTGCGCCGCCGCTCGAGGTCGACGGCCCCGGCGTCCTCGACTACGAGCTGCGCGGCTTCACCTACTCCTTCGCCAGCGGCCGCTTCGCGCTGGTGCTCGACGACGACGGCGTCCTCGCCAGCCTCTTCACCGGCGTCGTCGCCGAGACCGCCGAGTCGCAGGTCGACAAGCTCCTGCGCCCGCTGCTGCCGCCGGCGATGCGCGAGCCCGGCTACACCCTGGCCAACGACCCGCGGACCGCCGAGACGATCGCCGCCGTGGTCGCCAACTTCAGCGTCCGTCGCCGGGCGAAGAAGGCCGAAGGGTCAGGTTCGGAGGGCTGAGGCGTGAGCGTCCAGGGGCGTCGACGGGTACTGTCACCGCGCGTCGCGCGGGCGCGCCCGGACGGATCGCGACCGCTCGCCGCGCTCCTCCTCCTCGTCGTCCTCGTCGCCTGCGGCAAGCCGCCGGGCGCGGCGTCTCCCGGCGCCGAGACGCCCGCGCCGACGCCCGTCGTCGAGGCGCCCGCGTCCCCCGCTGACCCCGCGCCCGCGAGCCCTGCGGACGCGGAGCCCTGGGCAGGCCTCCCGGCGCCGACGCTCGACGCGTTGATGGTCGGCTCGTGCAGCGTCGACGGCACGCCCGGCCTCGTCGCCGCCGACGGCGAGCTGCCGCCGATCGGCGCCGAGCTGTGGCTAGCGACCGCGACGGGCGTCGTCCCCGGCGTCGTCTCGGCGCGCGGCGGCTGCGACGACGAGGAGCTCGCGGCCGCGGAGGATCCGGACTCCGGCGTCGAGTGCCCGACGCCGTGGGCCGAGGTCGAGGTCCAGACCGACGACGGCGAGCTCCCGTGCGCGGGCGGCTGGGGGCGCGAGTGGCCCGACGTTCTGGTCGACGTCCCGCTCGCGGACGTCGTCGTCGCCGTCCCACGCGCCTTCGCGCCGCCGCGGATCCCCGCGCAGCGCCGCGAGCTCCACCTCCTCGACGGCCGCTGCGAGGGTCACGAGGTCGACGACGCGGGCGAGGAGCGCGACGTCATCGTCACCGTCTCCGATCGCGAGTGGCCGCTCGCCGCCCGCCTCGACGCGCTCCTCCCCGAGCTCGCCGGCGCGCCGCGCCGCGTTATGACCCTCGCCGCCGACGGCGGGCCGACGCTCCACGCGATCGCCGCGACGCTCGACGATCGCGCCCCCAAGGCCCGCGCCCGCTGGGCCCTCCTCCGCGGCGCCGCGCCGACCGACCTCGAGCTCCTGACGACCCGCGAGGAGCCCCACCCGAAGCGCCGCCTCGCCCTCGAGCATCTCCTCGATCACACCTGCAGGACGCCCTTCATGTTCGCGCCGACGCCGGCGCTCCTCCTCCGCCTCGAGGCCGGCGCCGAGGCGGGGGCGCTGCTCCTGACCGCCGACGAGCGCCCGGGCGAGACGATCCGCTTCGAGCTGTGGAGCGTCGACGACGCGGGCGCGAAGCTGCGCCACCGCTACCCGAGCGAGCTGTTCTCGCCGAAGTTCTAGGATTCTGGACACTACGAAGGTCGCCAATGACCAAATGAGGCGCCTTCGTAGTGCTAGCATTCTCGCCATGAAAACGATGAGAACAGTGGCGATATACATCGGCTCGCTCCACAAGCTCGATGCGGTCTTCGAGCGCCTACACAACGAGAAGCGCGTCTCGTTCAGCGAGAAGAGCCACGGGCCTGTTCACGAGAAGTTCTCACGAGGCGCGGATGTTCTCCTCACGTCCGCGGCGTCGCCGGGCACTGGCGAACTGTATGTATTCGTCGGGGTGGCGAGGAACGCCTGCCTTTCTGAGGACCGCACGCACGTCACCTTCTCCGAGTGTGTGCGGTTCCACCTCCCCGTTGTGGCCGCGTTCGTGCACCGGGGCTTCATCCGCACCCACGTCATGGGCGGCGTGCGGGAGTGGTGCGGGGAGTTCAATTACCTCGCGCCAGGCGCGGCGGCCCGCGTCGAAGCGCTCGCCGACGAGTCCCTGACCGCGCTCCTTCCGTCCGAGACGGCCCCCTGAAGCCATCGAGCGCCACCGCGCTCGAGAGGTCGGCTATGATCCCCGGCGTTGTCCAGCGACGAGCAGCTCCTCTCCGCCTGGTGCGCGGGCGATCGGCGCGCCGGGGAGGCGCTCTTTGAGCGCCACTACGAGTCGATCGCCCGCTTCTTCCGCAACAAGGTCGGCCACGACGCGGCGCCGGATCTGATCCAGCGGACCTTCCTCGCGCTCGTCGAGAGCCGCGGGCGCTTCCGCGGCGAGTCGAGCTTTCGCACCTTCCTCTTCGCCGTCGCCCACAACATCCTCGGCCGCCACTACCGGAGCAAGCGCCGCGGCGGCGAGCACCTCGACTTCGGCGCGGTCTCGGTGAGCGACCTCGGGCCGACGCCGACGGCCCTGCTCGCGCGCCGCGACGAGGAGAAGGCGCTCCTCGCCGCGCTGCGCAGGATCCCGATCGAGCACCAGGTGATCCTCGAGCTCTACTTCTGGGAGCGGATGAAGGCCGCCGAGATCGCGGCGATCATGGAGCGCCCCGAGGGGACGATCCGGACGCGGATCCGCCGGGCGAAGCAGCTCCTCGAGGGGGCGATGCTGGAGATCGGGGCGTCGCGCGAGGTCATCGAGTCGACGATCTCCGGGCTCGACCGCTGGGCCGCCCAGGTCCGCGAGCATCTCCTCGAGGAGGAGGCCTCCT
>JAGQIT010000742.1 GCA_020431135.1 Myxococcales bacterium
GCGGGTCATCGATCGCCTGGTCTCGAACGCGCAGAAGGCCGCCGGCCTGGCGCCGAAGGGGCCGCACATCCTCCGGCACACGTTCTGCTCGCGGCTCGCCGCGAGGGGGGCGCCGCCGAAGGCGATCCAGGAGCTCGCGGGGCACGTCCACTCGAGCACCACGGACCGCTACATGCACCTGGCGCCCAGCGCCTTGCGCACGGCGATCTCGCTCATCGAGGGCGAGGCCGCGACTGGTACGAGCGCGTCACGAGCGACCGCGCTCTGAGAAAAACTCAATACTGTCGATGACTTAGCGGTCGACGCTGGCATAGGCCGCGTAGACCACCCCCATGCCGCCCGCACCGAGGGCCTCGAGGAGGAGGTAGCGGCCGATCTTATCCCCTGGTTGGCCTCCGGACCTGGCCTCGGGCTTGTGCCCCGCTTCGTCGCTGGGTCGACCCCCGGGGTGGGCCTGGCTCTGGCGATTCCCCCGCGCCATCGCTAGGGTCGCGGCCAAGCTCTCGGCCTCGGTGATGGGCTCCGCGGCGGGCATCGTCGGCTCTTGTCTAGCGCAGCCGCACAGACTGCGAAAGCGCTGCAAAGGCGCCGTGCGTGCGCCTGTGTGCGCGTTTGTGGCCGTCGCGGCTGGCGGCGCGCCGCCGTGGAGGCCGAGCCTGCTGCGCGGGTTCGTCGGCCTCACCTCGCGCATGGAGTACCCTGCGCAGAGAGGGATACCCGATAATGACCACTGAGACAGCTTGGCCGCGGACGCTCATCGTCGGCGGCGGCATCGCGGGGCTGACGGCCGCGGTCGCGCTCCGGGGCCTGGGCGCGGTCGTGGAGGTCGCCGAGCAGACGCCGGCCTTCGGCGTCGTCGGCTCGGGCGTGACGATCCAGGCGAACGCGAACGCGGTGCTGAGCGCGCTTGGAATCACCCTCGGCGACGACGACGCGGTGCCGATCGGCTCGTTCACGATGATCGACGAGCGGGGCAGGCCGGTGCTCCACGGCGACGCGCGCGAGATCATGGTCGACCCGCCGTCGGTCAACGTCCACCGCGCCGATCTCCACCGCGTGCTCCTCGAGGCGGCCGACGGCGTGCCCCTTCGGCCAGGTGTCGCGGTCACCGGCGTGACCCCCGTCGGCGACGAGGTCGAGGTCGCGTTCGACGACGGCAGCGCTGGGCGCTGGGACCTGGTCGTCGGCGCCGACGGGGTCCGCTCAGCGGTACGCCGGGCGCTCCTCGGCGAGGCGGGCAGCCGCACCCGCTACTCGGGGCAGACCTGCTGGCGCTTCGCGATCGAGGCCCCGGATCTCGTGCCGACGGCGACGATCGAGCAGTGGGCCGTCGGTCGGCGGATGGGCGCGGTGCCGCTGGCGCGCGGGCGGATCTACGTCTACTTGGTAGCGAGCGCGCCGCCCGGGACGCCGGGGCCCGGGAGCTCCGAACCGGCGGCGCTCGCCGAGCGCTTCGGCGGCCACCACGAGGTGCTCGATCGGATCTTCGAGCGCCTCGACGGCGTCGCGATCCACCACGGCGACCTCGTCGAGCACGTCGACGTCAGCTTCGGGGCGGGGCGGGTCGTGTTGATCGGCGACGCGGCCCACGCCATGACCCCGAACCTCGGGCAGGGGGCGGGGAGCGCCATCGAGGACGCCGGCGCCCTCGCGCTCGAGCTGCTCGCCCATAGCGACGATCCGACCGCGATCGCGGCCGGCCTCGACGCGCGTCGACGGGCGCGGGTCACCTTCATGCAGCGGACTGCCTGGCGGATCGGCGCGATGGGCCACTGGCGCAACCCGGTCGCCCGCTGGCTGCGCAACGCGATGCTGCGGATGGTGCCGCAGTCGGTGAGCGACAAGCAGACGGTCCAGCTCTGGCAGCCGGGGCTCGAGCTCGCGGCGGCGCTGCGCGAGGCCGGGTATCCGCGGCCGCTGCCGGCCTCGGCCGCCTGAGCTTCGCCTCGTCGATCCGAGCCCCCGATCCGAGCCCGCGGGGGGTCGCCTGAAATCGCTCGCGCTTCGCCGACGCCGGCGCGGTGGCCTGGGGCCGCTGTTTCTCGCGGCGCGACGAACCTGCGCGACGGGCCGCCCCGCCGCCGACCGGGGCTGATAGAGTCCCGGCGATGCCCTCGCTCGAAGAGTTCCTCACTCGCCACCGCACGGCCCTCCTCGTCGGCGTCGGCCTCCCGGTCGGCTTCGTCTTCGACGCGGTGCTCCGCGCCCGCGCCCGGATCCGCGAGTTCTTCGGCGCGCCCGAGCGCCACGACGAGCGCGTCCGCGACGTCCAGGAGCAGGTCCGGCGCTGGGCGGCGCAGCCCGACGGCGAGCGCAAGCCGATGTGCACCGATCGCCGGACCTGGCAGAACCTCTCGACCCGCTTCGAGCCCAAGCACCGCTGGGAGAAGATCCGCATGGGGTCCCTCCACAACGTCCTCGAGCTCGACGAAGACAAGATGACGGTGCGCGTCGAGCCCTTCGTCACGGTTGGCCAGCTCGCGCGCTACCTCAACAAGCGCGGCTACATGCTCGCGGTCCACCTCGAGATCGCCGACGCGACGATCGGCGGCCTCGCCCTCGCGGCCGGGATGACCACCCACTCGCACAAGGTCGGGATGCTCTTCGAGACGATCCGCGCCTGGGACGTCGTCACGGCCGACGGCGAGCTCCGCCGGGTCACCGAGGAGTCGGACCCCGAGCTCTACCGCGCGCTCCCGTGGTCGCACGGCACCCTCGGCCTCCTCGTCGCCCTCGAGCTCGACATCATCAAGATCAAGCCCTATGTGCATATGCGCTACATCCCGATGCGCACGCAGGACGGCTACTGCGCCGAGATGTACCGCCTGGCGACCGCCGACGACGCCCCCGACTTCCTCGAGGCGACGGTCTTCTCGAAGCACGAGGCGGTGATCATGGCCGCCGACTTCGCCGACGTCGACACGGCGGAGAAGCGGCGCAAGGTCAACCGCATCGGCCGCTGGTACAAGCCGTGGTTCTACAAGCACGTCGAGACCTACCTCGACGGCGACGGCGGCGACGAGTACATCCCGCTCCAGCACTACCTCCTGCGCCACAACCGGTCGATCTTCTGGGTCGTCGCCCACATGATCCCGATGGGCAACCACCCGCTCTTCCGGATGTTCATCGGCTGGCTGATGCCCGTGCGCATCGCCTTCCTCAAGTTCTCGACGACGCCGGCCGTGCGCAAGATGACCTACACGATGCAGGTCTTTCAGGACATCGTCCTGCCGATGAGCGCGATGAAGCGGGCGGTGAACAAGGCCGCCGAGATCTTCGAGATGTTCCCGATCCTCCTCTACCCGTCCCGGGTCTACGACCACGGCGAGGCCCAGGGCCAGCTGCGCCAGCCGGCGCCCGAGGACATCGTCCCCGGGACCGACCACGCGATGTACTTCGACCTCGGGGTCTACGGCGTGCCGGGGCCGATCGTCCGCGGCCGCGCCTT
>JAGQIT010000743.1 GCA_020431135.1 Myxococcales bacterium
AGCCACGAGCTGCGGACGCCGATGAACGGCGTCATCGGCATGGTCGAGATCCTCCTGCGCGATCCGGCGGCGGCCGCCGTCCACGATCAGCTGGCGACGATCAAGGCCTCGGGGATCGCCCTCCTCAACGTTCTGAATCAAGTCCTCGACCTGTCGAAGATCGAGGCCGGCAAGATGACCCTCGAGGAGGCGGCCTTCTCGCCGCCGGCGATGATCGCCGAGATCGTCGACCTGATGCGCCCGCGGACCCGCGAGGCCGGCCTGCGCCTGCGCAAGCGCGTCGCGTGGTTGGGCGACCTCCAGGTCGTCGGTGACCCGCTGCGCCTGCGCCAGATCGTCCTCAACTTCCTCGACAACGCGATCAAGTTCACGCCGTCGGGGACGGTCGATGTCGAGCTGTCGGCGCGCCGCGAGGGCGAGCGCGCGCGCGTGCGGATCGCCGTCAAGGACGGCGGCCCAGGGATCGCGGCCGAGGACCTCGACCGGCTCTTTCGCCCCTTTGAGCAGCTCGCGGACGCCCGCGGCGGCCCGCCCCGCGGGACCGGGCTCGGCCTGTCGATCTCTCGCGAATTGGCGACGCGCATGGGCGGGACGACCGGCTGCGAGAGCGAGCTCGGCGTCGGCTCGACCTTCTGGGTCGAGGTGCCGCTGCCGCTCGGGGCCGCGAGCGCGGCGGTCCCGACGGACCGGGCGGAGGCGGCCGCGGAGGAGTCCTTCGTCGGCCGCCGCGTCCTCGTCGTCGAGGACGAGCCCGTCAACCGCGAGATCGTCACGGCGATGCTCGAGCACCTCGGCTGCACCGTCGACGCCGTCTCCGGCGGACGCGAGGCGATCGAACGCGCCCGCGGGGACGCCTACGACGCGATCATGATGGACTGCCGGATGCCCGAGGTCGACGGCTTCGCCGCGACCGCGGCGATCCGGGCCCTCGAGGGCGGCGCCTCACGGGCGCCGATCGTCGCCTTGACCGCGAACGCGATGGAGAGCGACCGCGATCGCTGCATCGCCGCCGGGATGGACGAGTTCCTGGCGAAGCCGGTGACCTTCGAGGAGCTCGAGAAGGTGCTCCGTCGGGTCTGGCCTGCGACGCAGGACCGCTAGTCCGCGTCGATCCTCTCGCTACCGCCAGAGGTGCAGCGGCGCTCCTTCGGAGGCGAGAGGGCCGACGGCGGCCTCCAAGGAGGAGCGAGCGTTCGCCATGCACCCACCCTGGGCGTCGTCGTCCGACCTCTGCCAGACTTTGCGCGACCGGCCGGCGCTCATGAGCGCTGCAGGTGTGGCGGCGCTGTCGGGCCGCTGCTAGCGTCCGATCGTATGAGAGCGCTCCGCGGGCTGACGTCGACGATCCCCCTCGCGCTCGTGCTCGGCTGCACGGGACCCTCGGACATGGAGAGCGACGCGGGCTCGGGCGCGAGCGCCTCGTCGACAGGGACGAGCGGCGAGACGCACGGGATGAGCTCGACCTCGGCGAGCGGGGGCTCGACGACGGAGACCGCGGGGACCGACGCGACGACGGGGACGACGACTTCGGCGACGACGGCGACGACGAGCGACGGGACGGCGAGCGCGAGCGAAGGGCCGTCGACGAGCGCGTCGACGACGAGCACGACGAGCACGACGAGCACGACGGAGCCCGCGCCGGTGTGCGGCAACGGGGTCGTCGAGGCGTTCGAGTTCTGCGATGACGACGACGACGACGACGGGATCCTCTGCGATCGCTGGTGCCAGGCGAACGTCCCTCCGGGGGTCGTCGGGTGCCTCCTGGACTGGCCGCAGAAGACGGAGGTCGCCGCGTCGTCGACGCTCGGCGCCTTCACGGGGACGCGGGCCTTCTTCGGCGCGACCTACCTCTACGAGTGGCCGCGCATCATCGAGTCGAAGCTCCTCTTCCTCGCCGCCGACGCCGACACGTCCGAGCTCGACCCCTGGTCGATCGGTCCGGGCCCTGCGCTCTGGGGGGGCGGCGGCAGCAGCGTCCTCGCCGACGGCAAGTGGAGCGGCGCGTCGCAGCTCATGTTCGAGCACGTCGTGAACGACGAGTCCGTGTGGATCGAGGCGACGGTTGTCATCGACTCGCTCGCCGGCTCGTGGCTCGTCGCGGACCCGGAGGACCCGCCGCGGCTCGTCGGGCACCTCGAGGGGGGCGCGAGCGGCAGCTTCGAGGCGCTCTACTGCGACAAGCTCGCGGGGTCGATCTTCCCCGAGTAGCCGGCGCGCGGACCCTCGCAGCCCCTCCTCGTCGACCCAAATTGTCCCGCCGAGACCTGCGGTGCGGCCGGTGGAGCCGCGTTCGTCGCGTCAATCGGCGCCGACGATTGCTGCGCGAGACCGCGCGGGGCTTCTGCCGGCGGCGGGCCGCTAGAGAACGATGTCCTGCGGCCCGAGGATCTGCATCGGGCGCGAGCGCGGGGCGTCGTCGGCGAAGGCGAGGGGACCGTCGCTCGGGCGCATCGGATCGGAGTCCTGCAGCGCCGCGAACGACAGGCCGGTGAGGAACTCGATCGTCGTCAGCCGGACCTGCTCGAGCAGGGGGTCGAAGGTCACGGGCTCGGCGCGGTCGAAGTCCCGCTGCCAGACGAGGAAGGCCGCGACCCGCAGGGCGCCGTCGTGGGGGAGGGCGACGACCTTCCAGAAGCCGGCGGGGATCCGCATCGCCCGCTCGTTCTCGCGGTTGACGACCTGCGGATCGTCGTCGGTGAGCACGGGGCCCGTGAAGACGCAGGCCCGCTGGGCGTCGGCCTGGGCGAGGCCGAGGATCCAGTCCTCGATCCGCCCCCAGGCGGTGTGGTGGAGCGCGGTGTGCTGCGGCGTGATGTTCGACCAGAAGAAGGACTCGCTGTCGGCGGCCGCGGCCTCGTCGGGGTCGCCCCAGTGGAGCGAGCGCCGGCGGACGAGGTGGCCGCGGTCCCAGGGGTTGCTGCGGTAGCCGCGGTCGTCGTCGATCTGGAGGTCGCGCGGCAGCGCCGGGTCGAGGCGGAAGCGGTCGCGGCGGGGGATGACGCCCTCGTCGAGCATCGTGCTGCCGTCGATGTTGTGGGCCGTGACGACCGCGAGGCCGCGCTCTTGGTTGAAGATCAGCGAGTAGCGCCGGTGGTCGATCGGCGCGCCGTAGCCGTAGGCGGTCGCCCGGACGCGCTCGCTGAGCGCCGGCATGTCGACCCGGTACCCCGGGATGAACGCAGGATCGAAGCCTATCTGCAAAACCACCTCCCAGCCGCGCGGCCCGTCAACGATACCGGAGGCGCGCCGCGTCGGCGCCCGGGAAATCGGCGCGTGCCGCCGCGCGGCGGCTTGGAAGACTCGGACAGCCTCCTAGTCGTCGGCGCCGCGCGGGCGGTGATGGACGGCCGCGGTGGCGTCCGGGCGCTCGCGCTCGCCGGCGTCGGCGGGGAAGAGCGCCTCATGGCCGTAGCGCCCGCGAACGGCGGTCATCACCGCCTGCAGCGCCTTGTTCTTGCGCTCGCCGCCGAGGAGGTCGAGCTGCTCGCCGCCGCGATCGAGGTCGCCGACGCCGACGCCGGTCAGGCGGAAGCTGCGGCCGTCGATCTCGACCGTGCGCAGGAGCTGGCGGACGGCGTCGAAGATCACCTTGGCCTCGGCGGTCGGCCGCGCGAGGGTGAGCTGGCGCGTCTCGGTGCGGAAGGTGTGATCGCGGATCTTGAGCTGGATCCGCCTGCCGCGGACGTCTGCGGCGGTCAGGCGATCGGCGACGCGCGTCGCCTGGCGCAGGAGCTCGCGGGTGATCCGCGGGGCGCCGCGGAGATCCTCGGCGTAGGTGTCCTCGTGGCTCATCGACTTGGCCTCGCGCCGCGCCAGGACCTCGCGGTCGTCGATCGCCAGGGCGAGGCGGTGGAGGTGGACGCCGTGATCGCCGAGGAGGCCGCGCAGGGACTCGGGGTCGGCGCGCTGGAGGTCGCCGATCGTCCGCAGGCCGCGGGCGTGCAGGCGCTCCTGCGCCTTCGGGCCGACGCCCCAGAGCTTGCCGATCGGCAGCGGCCCGAGGAACGCCCGCTCCTCCCCGGGCGCGACGATGGTCAGCCCGGCGGGCTTGTCGAGGGCGCTGGCGATCTTGGCGACGAGCTTCGAGGTCGCGGCGCCGATCGAGCAGCTCAGGCGGGTGGCGTCGAAGACCGCGCCGCGGATCGCCGCGGCGGTCGCCTCGGGCCCGCCGAAGAGGCGCTCGCTGCCGCTGAGGTCGAGGAAGGCCTCGTCGATCGACAGCCCCTCGACGAGCGGCGAGAAGCGGTCGAAGACCGCGAAGATCTCGCGCGAGATCGCGCTGTAGAGGCCGTGACGCGGCGGCAGGACGATCGCCTGCGGGCACCGGCGGCGGGCGATCGCGGTCGGCTGGGCCGAGCGGCAGCCGAAGCGCCGGGCCTCGTAGGAGGCGGCCGCGATCACCCCGCGCTTGCCCTCGCCGCCGACGAGCACCGGCTTGCCGGCGAGCTCGGGGCGCTCGCGGATCTCGACCGACGCGAAGAACGCGTCCATGTCG
>JAGQIT010000744.1 GCA_020431135.1 Myxococcales bacterium
GGCGAGTTCCCGCGCGAGCTCTACCGCCGCGCCGGTGACATCGGCCTCCTCGGCCTCGGGTTCCCGGAGGAGTACGGCGGCGTGCCCGGCGATCACCGGTCGATGATCGTCGTCGTCGACGAGCTGGCGAAGGCCGCCTCCGGGGGGCTCATCGCCGGCCTCCTCAGCCACGGGATCGGCCTCCCGCCGATCGTCAACTTCGGCAGCGACGCCCTCAAGGCGCGCCTCGTCCCGGCGATCCTCAGCGGCGACGCGATCTCGGCGCTGGCGATCACCGAGCCGAGCGGCGGCTCCGACGTCGCCAGCCTCAAGACCAGCGCCCGCCGCGACGGCGACCACTACGTCGTCAACGGCTCGAAGATGTTCATCACCTCGGGGATGCGCGCCGACGTGATCACCACCGCGGTGCGCACCGGCGGCCCGGGCTTCGGCGGCGTCTCGCTGCTGGCGATCGAGGCCGACAGCCCCGGCCTGACGCGCACGCCCCTGAAGAAGATGGGCTGGGCGTGCTCGGACACGGCGGCGCTCTACTTCGACGACTGCCGGGTCCCGGCCGCCAACCTCCTCGGCCCCGAGAACCAGGGCTTCATGGCGATCATGCGCAACTTCAACGGCGAGCGCCTGATGATCGCCGCGATGGCGATCGCCTTCTCCAAGGTCTGCCTCGACGAGGCCGTCGCCTACGCCCGCGACCGCGAGACCTTCGGCAAGCCGCTGATCAAGCGCCAGCTCATCCGCCACAAGCTCGTCGACATGGCGACCGAGATCGCGGCGGCGCGGGCCCTCCTCCTCGAGATCGCCGGGCGCACCGACGCCGGCGAGTGGCCGATCGCTGAGGTCTGCATGCTCAAGAACGCGGCGACCCAGTGCTACGAGCGCTGCGCCAACCAAGCGGTGCAGATCTTCGGCGGCGCCGGCTTCATGCGCGGGACCAAGGTCGAGCGCCTCTACCGCGAGACCAAGGTCCTGTCGATCGGCGGCGGGGCCGAGGAGATCATGAAGGAGCTCGCCGCCCGCCAGCTCGGCTGGTAGCGACGGCGGCGGCGATCCCCGCTACAATCCGCAGCCTCAGGAGCAGCGCATGAGCACGATCAAGGTCTCCCAACCCCACTCTGTCAGCATCGACGAGGCCAAGCAGAAGGTCCAAGGCTTCGAGGACATGGTCAAGAAGTACGGCGTCAGCTCGTCGTGGTCCGGCAACCACGCGACCCTCAAGGGCACCGGCGTCAAGGGCTCGATCGACGTGTCCTCGAGCAAGGTCGACGTCGAGATCAAGCTCGGCCTCATGGCCAAGGCCGCGGGCGTCAAGCCGGACCTCCTGCAGAAGTCGATCGAGAAGCGCCTCAAGGCCGCCTTCGAGGGCGAGGGCTAGGCCCCCCGAGCGAGCGCCGGCGCGGCCGGACGCAGGCGAGGATCGGCCGACGATCCGCGCTCGCGCCGGCCGCGAGCCAATTCTCGCGCGGGTCCTCGCGCCGCTAGCACTCGAGCACCACGCCGAAGTCGCCCTCGATCGTGCAGGCGATGCACTCGGGGAAGACCTCGAGGATGCAGCCGCAGTCGAGCCCGCAGCCGTCGAGGCCGGCCGTCGTGCAGGCGATCGTGAGGACGCCGCCGTCGCTGACTGCGTGCATGCACGCCTGTCCTTCGCCGCAGATCTCCGGGCTCCCGGCGCAGGCGAAGGCGCCCTCGGGCGGCTCGCATTGGCCGAGCGCCGAGACGTCGAGGCCGGCGTCCATGACGTCGCAGGGCGTGAGATGGACGGCGCCGTCGCAGCCGCAGTAGCGCGTGTCGCTGAGGTCGTCGCACTCGATCGGCGGCGGGGCGCACAGGCCGAGTTCCTCGCCCTGGCCGCAGCGATCGTCAGCGTAGTCGCAGAAGAGGCCGGCGGCGCACGGGAGCGCGAGGGAGCAGGGCTCCCCCTCTCCCGCAGGCTCGCCCTCGCCGCCGCTCCCGCTGTCGCTGTCGCCGGTCGACGACGAGGTCACCTCGAGCGCGTCCGTGTCGGCGCCGGTCGACGACGCGGAGTCGGTGCCGCTCGTCTGCCCGGACGACCCGGATCCCGTGCTCGTCGGCAAGGTGTCGGTCAGCAGCGACTCGCCGGGGACGCAGGCGGCGGCGAGCGCCGCGACGACGCCGACCGCCGCGATCCAGGCGGGCGTCGCCCTCGCTCTCAGTTCGGGGGTGCTCGAGATCAACATGGCCTTCTCCTCTTCGCGCGCGTCGACCCAGCGACCGCGTACCTCTCATTTCTCCGGCACAGCTCGGCTTCGTTGCGTCTTTTCCTGCCGTGCTCGCGGGCCGCAGGGGCGAGCGCTCGCCGCCGGCGATCTGCGCGTACACTCGCGCGGTCGATGCTCCCGCGCCTCCTCGCCCTCGTCGGCGCCCTGAGCCAGCCGCCCTCGCCGAGCGAGGCGCCCGCGCCAGCCGTCGATCCGCTCGCCCAGCTCGCGATCACCTGGGATGCGCCGCCGCCCTGCGCCGATCCGCGGCGGCTGCGTGAGCGCCTCGGCGCGCTGCTGGCGAGCTCGTCCGAGGCGGCGACGATCGGCGAGTTGCGGGTGAAGCTGTCCTCTTCGCCAGGCGGATGGACGATGGAGATCACGGTCGAGTCGGCGGCGGGGCGCTGGCAGCGGACGATCGCGGCGGGCCGCTGCGACGAGCTCATCGAGGCCGCCGCTCTCATCGCCGCGATCACCCTCGACCCGGTTGCCGCTGCGCTCAGCGCTGCCGCGCCCGAAGAGGCGGCGCCGGACCAGCCCGAGCCCGAGCCCCCCGAGGTCGTCGCGCCGCAGCTCGCCGGACCGCAGCCGCGCGACGATCTCGAGAGCGAGCCGCTCCCGCGCCCCGAGTCGGACGACGGGCGAGAGGGACTCGGGACGGCGGTCCCGCCGACGACGCGACGTGGCGCCCTCGGCCTCGCCGCCCGGGCCGGACTCGCCGGCGCCTACGGCCCGTTCCCGGACTTCGGCGCGCTCCTCGTCGGTGGCCTCGGCCTGACGATCGATCGTCGCGCCCTCGTCGAGATCGCCGCCATCCACCGCTTCGCTACGCGCGCGCCCGTCGACGCCGCGCCGGGGATCGACGTCGCCGCGTCGCTGACCGGCGGCCGCGTCAACGCCTGCTGGACGCCGCGCCGCGGGCAGCTCGAGCTCCCGCTCTGCGCCGGCCTCGATCTCGCGGCCCTCCGCGTCGAGGCCGTCGGCCTGCGCAACTCCGACCCGGCGACCGACCTCTACGCGGCCGCGAGCGCCGGCGCGCGGATCCTCTGGCGACCGACCGAGGTCCTCGGCGTCGGCGTCGATCTCGGCGGCGCCGTGACGCTGCGTCAGCGCAACTTCACGATCCGTGACCTCGAGGCCCCCGTGCTGACGACGACCCCGGCGAGCGGCCACGTCGGCCTCAGCCTGGAGGTCCGCCTGCCGTGAGAACCCGAACCGCCCGCGAAAAAAAAGACCGAAAAAGGAGCAACGAAGGCCGCGCGACCCGGAGACTCTACAGCGTGCGACCCCGATGAACTGCGCGTCCGCCAGCTTCGCCGCGCTCTACCGCGCGCACTTCGACTTCACCTGGCGCAACCTCCGGCGCCTCGGGGTCGCGCACGGGGACGTCGACGACGCGGCGCAGGAGGTCTTCGTCGTCCTCCTGCGCAAGCGCGCCAGCCTCCCCCCGGAGCTGCCGATCCGCACCTGGCTCTTCGGCGTGATCCGCAGGATCGCCTGGCGTTACCGCCGAGGCCGGGCCCGCCGCGACCGCCTCTGCGACGCGGTCGAGCGCGCGCCGTCCGTGGCGACCCGCGGCGCCGACCCGACCGCCCGCGACGATCCCGACGAGGCCTACGATCGCCGCGAGGCCGCCCGCCTCCTCGATCGCTTCCTCGACGGGCTGACCCCGGCGCAGCGCGAGGTCTTCGTCCTCGCCGAGCTCGAGCAGCTCAGCGGCAAGGAGATCGCCGCCGTCCTCGCGGTCAACCAGAACACGGTGTGGTCGCGGCTGCGATCGGCGCGTCAGGCCTTCGACCGCAGCTTCGCCGCGATCCGAGCCGAGCATCGCCGCCTCGCCGACCGCGACCCGGCGGCGCTGCGCGAGCGCGCCGCTCTCTCGCTCTCCCGTCGCGCTCACCGGCCGACCGAGGAGGATCGCCGGCGCGTCGGGGCGCTCCTCGGGATCCCGGTCTTTGGGCCAGGTGCGGGCGGCCTCGAGGTCCTCGGGCAGCCCTCGCCCGTCGCGGCTGTCCCCGGCGCGCGCGGGCTCGCGTCGCTCCTCGCGACCTCGCCGGTGCGCGCGGGCCTCCTCAGCGTCGCGCTCGCAGGCGCGACCGTCGGGCTCCTCGGGCTCGACTCGCAGGCGCGGGCGCCCGCGCCGGCAGCCGCGAGTTCAACGCCACCTTCGGAGGCTCCGGCCGCG
>JAGQIT010000745.1 GCA_020431135.1 Myxococcales bacterium
CCACCCGAGCTTCGTGATGTCGAATAGCTTCACCAACCAGGTGCTCGCCCAGATCGCCCTGTGGACCGAGCCCGAGAAGTACGCGGTCGGCCGCGTCGACGTCCTCCCCAAGCACCTCGATGAGGAGGTCGCCCGCCTCCACCTCGGCAAGCTCGGCGTCAAGCTGACCAAGCTCTCGGCCAAGCAGGCCGACTACCTCAAGCTCCCGGTCGAGGGCCCCTACAAGCCCGACTACTACCGCTACTAATCGCGCGGCCGCGACGGCGGCGCGCGAAATCAACCGAGAGGGCCACCGCGGCGACGCCACGGTGGCCGTCTCTCATTTTGCGGGCCCCAAAAGCACAGATGACCTCAGTTCATGGTCGGGACAATGATCTACGCACTTTGATCCTGTTCCACCCACGCCCTATTGACCCGTGTTTGACGGCGTCTTCTCTTCGCGTCAATTGTGAATTATTTGGACACTTCCTATTGACTATCGAAAACCCCCAAGGCAGATTGCCGATATGTCGAGGTTCGAGAGCACATTCCGCAACGCTGTCGCCAATGCCGAGCGTGACGTCCTAATCGCCCAGATCCGGGCGAACCCGCAGATGACCCTGAGCGAGCTCGGGAAGCTGACGACGGGGGAGCTTGGCAAGCTGCTGAAGACGTTGACAATCGGCGACCTCCTCGAAGCGGACGTCGGCCTCGCCGCGCCGGAGACCGGCAAGTCCCGCAAGGCCCGCAAGTCCGCCGCCGACGGCAAGGGCGGTCGCAAGCGCAAGGCGAAGAAGGAGGCCGAGGCCAGCGCCCCGGCGGGCGTCGAGACGCGCACCGCCGCCGGCCGCGAGCGCTACGACAGGACCGTTCTCGCGGCGATCAAGGGCGCCGAGAGCCCGATCTCCGCGGAGGAGCTCCGCGCCAAGGTCGGCGGCACCCCGCTGCAGGCGCGCGCCGCCCTCGCCCGCCTGATCAACGCTGGCAGCGTGACCTGGGAGGGCAAGGCCCGGGGCACCCGCTACAGCGTCGTCGCCGACTGAGGCGGCCGCTTCTCGACCGAACCGACGCCGCGAATCCCCACTTGGGGGCTCGCGGCGGTCGTATGTTCGCCCCTCCACTGCTGATACAGAAGCGGGCAATTCCCCCCAATTGACACCACCTGCGGCCCCGGGCACTCCCCAGACGCAGAGATCTCCCGGCGCAGGTGAGATCTCGCGTATCAGCGCTTGAGACGTCCGCTGCCCGCGGACGTCGGCAGGCTCTGCGGCGCGGGCGTCCGTCCAGCCTCGCCGCGGTGAGCCTCGCGCAGCGCGCATCGGCGCCGACGCAGCGCCGCTGTGACAGGCGCGCCGAGCTCTGACGGGTCCATCGCCGGCGACCCGCGGCAATCGAGGGCGCGCGGGACTTTTGCCGCGGCCTGCGCGTCCCCGGGAGGTGTTCATTTAGCGGCGGCGGCGTGCTAGGAGGTGCGCAATGTCGATCCCGGCCCGCACGATCACCCCCGAGTACCACGCGCTCCTCGTCGACACGATCAAGGCGCTGGCGATGGACGCCGTCCAGCAGGCGAACTCCGGCCACCCGGGGATGCCGATGGGCACCGCGTGCATGGCCGCGACCCTGTGGACCCGCTTCCTCAAGCACGACCCACAGGCGCCGAATTGGCTCGATCGCGATCGCTTCGTTCTCAGCGCGGGCCACGGGTCGATGCTCCTCTACGCGCTCCTCCACCTCACCGGCTACGACCTGCCGCTGGAGGAGCTCCGCCGATTCCGCCAGTGGGGGTCGAAGACGCCCGGCCACCCCGAATTCGGGCACACCACCGGCGTCGAGGTGACCACCGGCCCGCTCGGCACCGGCTTCGCCACCGGCGTCGGCATGGCGATCGCCGAGCGCTGGATGGCCGCCCGCTTCAACCGCCCCGGGCACACGATCGTCGATCACTACACCTACGCGATCGTCTCGGACGGCGACCTGATGGAGGGCATCGCCGCGGAGGCGGCGAGCCTCGCCGGGCACCTCGGCCTCGGCAAGCTCATCTACCTCTACGACGACAACCAGATCTCGATCGACGGGCCGACGGACATCTCGTTCACGGAGGACGTTCTCGCCCGCTTCGCGGCGTACGGCTGGCACGTCGCCCGGGTCGACGGCCACGACGCGGACGCCGTCGCGGCGGCGATCGCCGCCGCCCGAGCCGCGACCGACAAGCCGAGCCTCATCGCCTGCCGCACGGTGATCGGCCAGGGCTCGCCGAACAAGGCCGGCAAGAGCAGCTCGCACGGCGCCCCCCTCGGCGCCGACGAGGTCGCCAAGACCAAGGAGGGGATGGGCTGGCCGCTCGAGCCGACCTTCTTCGTGCCGAAGACGATCGAGGAGGGCGAGAAGGCCGCCCTCGCCAAGCTCCGCGCGCGCCACGAGGCCTGGGAGGCGACTCTTGCCGCCTACCGCGAGGCCCACCCCGAGCTCGCCGCGGAGCTCGACGCGCTGATCGCCGGCGAGCCGCCCAAGGCCGCCCTCGACGCCCTCCCCAGCTTCGAGATCGGCGGCTCCCTGGCGACGCGCAAGGCCGGCGCCGCGGTCCTGGGGGCGCTCGTCGACCGCGTCCCCGGGCTCATCGGCGGCTCGGCGGACCTCGCCGGCTCGAACGGCGTCGCCCTCGGCGAGCGCCCCGCGCAGTCGCGCGAGCACCCCGGCGCCGACGTGATCCACTTCGGCGTCCGCGAGCACGCGATGGCCGGGATCGCCAACGGCCTCGCCCTCCACAACATGCGGCCCTACGTCGCCACCTTCTTGGTGTTCTCGGACTTCATGCGCGGCGCCGTCCGCCTCGCGGCGCTGATGGGCCTGCCGGTGATCTACGTCCTCAGCCACGACTCGTTCTGGGTCGGCGAGGACGGCCCCACCCA
>JAGQIT010000746.1 GCA_020431135.1 Myxococcales bacterium
CGGCGCCGGCACCGGCAAGACGCGGACCCTGACCTACCGGGTCGCGCGCCTCGTCGCCGGCGGGATCCACCCGGAGCGGATCCTCCTGGTCACGTTCACCAACCGCGCCGCCCGCGAGATGACCGCGCGCGTCGAGGAGCTCCTCGGCATCGACATGCGCCGGGCCGCCGCCGGCACCTTCCACCACGTCGGCAACCGGATCCTCAGGCGCCACGGCCACGCCCTCGGGCTGTCGCAGAGCTTCGGGATCCTCGATCCCGAGGACGCGCGGACGCTCCTCGCCGGGGTGATCGCCGAGCAGGGCATGGCCAAGCTGAGCAGCCGCCGCTTCCCGACGCCGAAGGTCCTCAGCAGCCTGATCTCGCTGGCCGCCGGCACGCGGAGGCCGCTGCGCAAGGTCGTCGAGGAGCACAAGCTCAAGCTCCTCGACCAGGCGCCGATGATGGAGGAGGTCGCCGCCGCCTACGCCAAGCGCAAGCGGTCGATGAACCTCGTCGACTTCGACGACCTCCTCGGGCTCTGGGCGGAGCTCCTCGAGAACCCGGACCACCAGGGGATCGCCGCCGACATCCGCGGCAGCTACGACCACGTCCTCGTCGACGAGTACCAGGACATCAACGCCCTCCAGGGGGCGATCTGCGACATGATGGCCGAGGGCCACGGCTCGCTGACCTGCGTCGGCGACGACGCCCAGTCGATCTACTCGTTCCGCGGCGCCGACTTCCGCCAGATCTCCCACTTCATGACCCGCCACCCGAAGGCGACGATCCTCAAGCTCACGGTCAACTACCGGTCGACGCCCGAGATCCTCGCGCTCACCAACCGGAGCATCGGCCACAACAAGAACCAGCACCGCAAGGAGCTCCAGGCCGTCAAGCCGAGCGGAGCTGTCCCTGCGGTCATCCCCCTGCGCGACGTCTACCAGCAGGCGGAGTTCGTCGCCCAGCGCGTCCTCGAGATCCACCACGAGCTCAACCTGCCGCTGGCGCGGATCGCCGTCCTCTACCGCAACCACAGCCACTCGCTCGAGCTCCAGGTCGAGCTCACGCGCCGGCAGATCCCCTTCTCGATCCGCAGCGGCCTCCGCTTCTTCGAGCAGGCGCACATCAAGGACGTCGTCGCCTACCTGCGCGCCGCCCAGAACCCGCAGGACACCCTCGCCTGGGTCCGGCTCCTGCGCCTGTGGCCCGGGATCGGCAGCCAGACGGCGGAGCACGTCGCCCAGGCGCTCGCCGACGCCCCCGGTGGGATCACCTCCGAGGCGATCTTCGCCGACCAGGCTAGGCGCGCGCGCGGCCGCGCCAAGAAGGCGCTGCTCCGCCTCGGCGAGCTGTGGAAGGTTCTCGACGACCCGAAGCTCGAGAGCCCCGGCGCGGCGATCCGCAAGATCGTCGAGCAGCACTACGCCGACTACGCCGAGCGCACCTTCGCCAACGCGCAGACGCGCCGCGAGGACCTCGAGCAGCTCGCCAGCTACGCCGATCGCTACCCGGACGCCGATGAGTTCCTCAGCGAGCTCTCGCTCCTCCAGGGGATGACGGCGGAGAACATCCTCGGCGCGAACGAGCCCGACGACATGCTCGTGCTGTCGACGATCCACCAGGCGAAGGGGCTCGAGTGGCCGGTCGCCTTCGTCCTCTGGCTGAGCGAGGGGCGCTTCCCGATGGCCTCGTCGCTGCGCCTGCCGAAGGACGAGGAGGAGGAGCGCCGCCTCTTCT
>JAGQIT010000747.1 GCA_020431135.1 Myxococcales bacterium
TCGGCGAGCCCGAGCCGTGGCGGGCGACGAGCCTCGCCGACGGCGCCTTCCTCCTCGACACGATCCCCACCGGGCCGATCGTCATCGAGGCCGAGAAGCGAGGCTACGCGCCGACGATCGTCGACGCCCTCGCGCCGGAGGAGGGCGTCGTCGTGGTCTTGGAGGGCCTGCGCGACCTCGCCGGCGACGTTCTCGGGACCCCGGAGCAGCTCGCCCGCGCCACGGTGCGGATCGAGGGCTCGTCGATCTGGCCGCCGCTCGAGGTGCCGGTCGCCGCCGACGGCAGCTTCGTGATCCCCGAGATCGCCGACGGCGTCTACGGCCTCGTCGCCGCCGCCCCGGCCCCGGAGGGCGCGACCGATGCCCCCGAGTACGCGTCGATCCCCCTCGAAAATGTCTCTCCGGACATGCAGGTCAGCCTCGCGCTGATCGAGGCGGTGCGCGTCCCGGTCGCCGTCCGCGGCCCCGACGGCGAGGCGATCCCCAGCGCCCGCGTGACCGTCAGCGGCTCGTCGATCGGCATCCTCCAGCAGCTCGGCGAGACCGACGCGGAGGGGCTCGCCCGCGTCGGCCCCGTGGTCCCCGGGCCCTACTTCGTCCACGCCGACGCCGACGGCTACCTGCCGAGCGAGACCGTCGTCGTCGACGCGCAGATCGACGTGCCGATGCCGACGATCGAGCTGAGGCTCGTCCGCCCCGCGCGGATCGCCGGCCGCGTCCTCGACGAGCACGGCCAGCCGGTCCCCGAGGCCCGCGTCAGCGTCGAGAGCGACGTCCTCTTCAGCCCCGGCGAGTCGATGGTCCGCGCCCGCACCCTCAACGCGCTGCTCGCCGGCGGCAGCCTCGGCGTCACCCACGGGATCGTCCCCCCGATCCCGCTCTTCGACGAGGACACCGCCGGCCCGTGGATCGAGGGCGGCATGCTCACGGATCGCGACGGCAAGTTCGCCCTCGGCGCCCTGGTCCCCGGCACCTACCGCCTGCACGCCGTCCACGAGCGCCACGCCGGCTCGGCCGTCCAGGTCGTCCGCCTGCGCGCCGGCGAGGTCGACGACGACGTCGTGCTCATCCTCCAGCGCGGCCAGCCGCTCACCGGCCGCCTCCGCGACACCAACGACCAGCCGATCGTCGGCGCCCGCGTCGAGCTCGACGACGGCCTGATCGTTCTCACCGATGAGTACGGGGTCTTCGACGCCGGCCTCCACAAGGGGCGCCGCCGCCTCGTGCTCCGGGCGCCGGGGATGATCCCGCAGGCGATCGAGCTCGAGGTCGGCGACCGCGCGGTCGATCTCGAGCGCACCCTCGAGGCGGCGACCGGCGTCCTCGAGGGGCGCCTGCGCGATCAGAACGACCGACCGATCGCCGGCGCCCGCGTGGCGCTCTTCCCCGACGACGGGATCTCGGCGACCGAGGTCACCTACACCGACGACAAGGGCCTCTTCGACTTCGACGGCCTGACCCCCGGCGGCGCCGAGCTCGAGGTCGATCACCGCGACTTCGCCCCCTACGAGCGCCGCCTGCGGGTGCCGGCGAGCGACGGCCGCTTCGTCGAGATCGGCCTCAGCGTCGGCTGGTGGCTCGCCGTCCACGTCCGCGCGCTCGGCAGCGGCGATCCGATCGCCGGCGCCAAGGTCCGCGCCGGCGATCAGCTCGTGATCACCGACGCCGCCGGCGACGCGCTGATCCGCCGCCTGGCGAGCGAGCGCGTGGACGTCGCGGTCGAGGCCGCCGGCTGGGTCCGCGAGCGCACGAGCGTCGAGCGCCCCGAGGACGGCGACGCCGATCTCGT
The DNA here is from genome assembly GCA_020431135.1 of Myxococcales bacterium. Classification (GTDB taxonomy): domain Bacteria; phylum Myxococcota_A; class Polyangia; order Nannocystales; family Nannocystaceae; genus JADJRG01. Next base: position 1,790 of record JAGQIT010000747.1, read on the forward strand.
CGTCGATCTCGAGGAGGGCGCGGCGATCGAGGGGAGCATCCAAGACGAGCGCGGCGAGCCCGTGGCGAAGGCGCGGATCACGATCCGCGACCGCCGCAGCGGCGAGCTCATCGCCGAGGTCGAGAGCGACGCCGAGGGCACCTGGCGGGTCGACCGCCTCTCCGAAGGCGACGTGATCGTCGAGGCCGCGCCGCCCGGCGAGCTCTCGGAGATCCTCGCCCCCGTCAGCGAGAATTCCGACGTTCTCCGCGGTCGCGTAACCCGCGGCGTCGACCTGCGTTTTGATCGGCTATGATGCGGCCGCCTAGCGACCGCGAAGGAGAGCGCGAAGAAGATGACCCACCGTTTCCTGATTGCGAGCCTCGTTCTCACCCTCGGCGCCAGCGTCGGCTGCGGCGGCGACAAGGAGACCTCGGCGCCGGCGAAGGACGCTGAGGCGGCCAAGCCCGCCGACGGGGCGGCCCCCGCGGACGCGGCCAAGCCCGAGATCGCGGAGAAGACCAAGGTCGTCGACGGCGCCGATCCGGCGGATGAGCGCTTCGACCTCAAGATCGAGCCGCCCGCGGACGCGGCCGTCGGCGCCGAGGGCAAGGTCAAGGTCACGATCGTCCCCAAGGACCCGTGGCACATGAACCTCGACTACCCGACCTCGCTCGCGGTCAGCTCGCCGAGCGACGTCACGCTCGCCAAGGACACGCTCGCCAAGGACGACCTCCTGCGCCTCGACGACAACGGCTGCGAGATGGAGGTCGCGTTCACGCCGACCGCCGCCGGCGACAAGGCGTTCACGGGTCAGCTCAAGTTCGCCGTCTGCCAGGACGACGCGTGCGCGCCGGTGACCAAGGACGTCGAGTTCAAGGTCGCCGTGAAGTAGGCGCACTGTCGCCCGTCGACGCGACACGGACCGCGCAGGCAAAGGCCGGCGCGGTCCGCTTCGTTCTCGGCACGGCGCGAGAGCACGCGCGTTCGCGGCCGCGCCGCTCGAGTTTTGCCGGCGCGGCGGGGCAGGGCGCGACGGTACAATCTGCGGCCCCATGTCCGACTCGACGTCCCCGCAAGCGCCCAAGGTCCCCGTCGGTCTCACCGGGGACCCGGGGGGAGCGGGCGAGCCCAGGGCCAAGCGACGGATCGCCGCGATCGCCGAGGCCGTCGCCGAGGAGTTCGAGGTCACCCGCCGGATCCTCTCGTTCGACGAGTGGTTCGAGCTCCTCTGCGAGGCGCCGCAGATCCACGCCCGCAACGCCGCTCAGTACCTCCGCGACGCCTTCGACTTCTTCGGGCGCCGCGAGGTCCGCAACCCCGGCGGGGCGATCAGCCGCTTCCGCCTCTTCGACTGCGACTTCGACGGCGGCCACCGCCTCGTCGGCCAGGAGGCGGCGCAAAACGACCTCTACGAGGCCCTCGAGGGCTTCGTCCGCATCGGTCGGGTCAACAAGCTCGTCCTCCTCCACGGCCCCAACGGCTCGGCCAAGACGACGATGCTCGAGGCCCTCCAGCGCGCCCTCGAGGCCTACTCGCGGACCGAGCGCGGCGCCCTCTACAAGTTCTCCTGGGTGTTCCCCAACAAGGCCGCGAAGAGCGGCGCGATCGGCTTCGGCGTCGGCTTCGGCGGCGCCCCGGCGGCGCTCGGCGAGGTCTCCTTCGCCCGCCTGCGCAACGAGGCGATCGACGCCAAGATCGGCGACGAGGTCAAGGACCCGCCGCTCTTCCTGATCCCGCCGGCGCAGCGCGCCGACCTCCTGCGGGCGCTGTGCAGGGACGACGAGGACTTCGTCCTCAGCGACGTCGTTCTCCACGGCGACCTCTCGCAGCGCAACCGCCGGATCTTCGACGCCCTCCTCGCCAGCTACCGCGGCGAGCTCAAGAAGGTCTACCAGCACATCCAGGTCGAGCGCCTCTTCCTCAGCCGCACCTACCGCAGCGGCGTCGTCACGGTCGAGCCCAAGCAGACCGTCGACGCCCGCTCGTTCCCGGTGACCGGCGATCGCTCGTTCGCCAGCCTGCCGCCGAGCGTCGGCGGCCAGGTGCTCTACGCCTGCCAGGGCGACCTCGTCGACGCCAACCGCGGCGTCATCAATTACAGCGACCTGCTCAAAAGGCCATACGAGCACTACAAGTACCTCCTGACCGCGACGGAGTCCGGCAAGGTCGCCCTCGATCACGTGATGCTCGGCCTCGACGTCGTCTTCACCGGCTCGGCCAACGACCTCAACCTCCTCGAGTTCCGGACCCTGCGCCCCGGCGAGTACCAGAGCCTGCGCGGGCGCCTGGAGCTCATCCCGGTGCCCTACCTCCTCGACTACCGGGTCGAGCGCCGCGTCTACCAGGAGCAGGTCGGCGACCTCCTGCGCGGGATCCACATCGCCCCGCACGTCACGGCGATCCTCGCGCTCTGGGGCGTGATGACCCGCCTGCGCCCGCCGAACCCTGAGCACTACCCGGAGAAGCTCGCCGCGGTCATCCGCCGGCTGACCCCGCTCGAGAAGGCCGACCTCTACTCCTACGGTCGGGTGCCGCCCGGGCTGTCGAGCGAGGAGGCCCGCGAGCTCCTCGCCGCGGTCCCGCAGATGTACGAGGAGCGCTTCCCGATGGCCGTCGTCGGCGACCAGCCGCTCGGCGACTACGAGGGCTCCTTCGGCGCCAGCGTCCGCGACCTCAAGCGCCACCTCCTCGCCGTCGCCGCCGATCCGGGGATCCGCTCGCTGACCGTCCCCAAGCTCTTCAAGGAGCTGCGCCGCTACATCGGCGACGCCGCCCACCACCGCTGGATGGGCCTGAGCCCGCAGGGCGCCGGCTTCCACCGCCTCGACGGCGAGGGCAGCATCACCGAGGGCGCGTGGCAGCGCTGGCTCGACCTCTCCGACCGCGAGGTCCGCGAGGCGATGGGCCTCGTCGACGAGGAGCGCTACCTCGAGCTCTTCCGCAAGTACGTCGTCCACGTCTCGCACCACATCAAGCGCGAGCGCCTCTTCGATCCGGTCACCGGCGATCTCACGGATCCCGACGTCAGCTTCATGACGAGCCTCGAGAAGACGATGGATCCGAAGGCGGGGCCGACCTTCCGCGCCGACATCCTCTCGCGGATCGGCGCCTGGGCCCTCTCGCATCCCGAGGAGGAGCCCGACTACCCGGCGATCTTCTCCGACTACTTCGGCCGCCTGCGCGAGGACTACTACCGCCAGCAGAAGTCGACCGTCGCCAAGGGGATCGCCCGGATCCTCGAGCTCCTCAGCGACGACGAGCGGCCGACGGACTCGACCGTCAGCCTGTCGGCGGCCGAGGAGGAGAAGGCCCGCGTCGCCCTCGACCGCCTCCTCGGCGGCGACGGCCGCGGCGGCGACGCGCTCGGCGACGGCGAGGTCTCGGCCGCGACGGCGGCGACTCGGGGCGATCGCCACACCCGCGAGAGCCTGCGCGAGACCCTCGTCTACCTGTCGAAGCAGCGCTACTAGGCGCCGTCCCGTGAGTTGCGACGCTCCTCGCGTGCCGTCGTCCGCGCGCTCGGCTCCGACGCCGGGGCGCGGCGAATCGACGAAGCCGAGAGCGCTCGGGACGAGAGCGCGCCGTGCCGATCTTCGGGACGAGCGGGGAGGGGTCCGCACAACGAGAACGCGGCCCCGGGTCTCCCCGCGGGCCGCGTCGTCGTGCGATGCCGTCGATCGCCTAGCGCCGGCGCTTCTTGCCGTCGTTGACCTCGGGGAGCTTGTCGCGCAGGAGGTCGCCGAGGCTGCCGAGGCCCGACGCCTTGCCGCCCTTGCCGGCCTTCTTGCGGTCGCCGACGAAGGTGCGGAAGTTCGAGCGCTCCTCTGCGCGGGCGACCCCGCGGATGCTGAAGCGGATCCGGCCGCTGTCGTCGCTGCTGAGGACGACGACCTGGACCTCCTTGCCGGCGGGGTAGGCCCGCTTCGGGTCGGCCCCCGGCGCGAGGTCGAGCTCGCGGACCGGCACGAGGCCGCGACCCTTCGGCGTGTCGACGAAGACCCCGTAGGTGGTCACGTGCGAGACGGTGCCGTCGATGATCTCGTCCTGGGCGGCGGTCGGGGCCGCGACCGCGTCCTCACCTGTGCGCAGGGACAGGCTGATCTTGAGGTCGTCGGGATCGGTGCCGCGCGGCTCGATCGCGAGGACGCGGACGCGGACCTTCTCGCCGACGTTGACGACGTCCTCGACGCGGGCGACCCGGCCGTTGGCGAGCTCCGAGATGTGGGCGAGCCCCTCGAGGCCGCCGAGGTCGATGAACGCGCCGTAGGGCTGGACCGAGGTCACGGTGCCCTCGAGCTCGGCGCCGACCTTGAGCTCGTCGCGCAGCGCCCGAGCACGCTCGGCGCGCTCGTCGGCCATCACGGCCTTGCGCGAGACGACCACCGAGCGGCCGTTGTCGCGGATCTCGATGACCTTGAACTGGACGCGCTGACCGACCAGCGGATCGAGCTCGCGGACGAAGCCGATGTCGACCTGAGAGGCCGGACAGAACGCCCGGACGCCGCCGATCTCGACCTCGAGGCCGCCCTTCACCGCCTTCGAGAAGGTCCCCTCGATCGGCGCGCCGCTGGTGTGGGCGAGGTCGATGGCCGCGAGGTCGACGCCGCCGCGGCGGCCGAGGGCGGTCACCAGCTCGATGCCGTGACGCCCGGCCGAGGCCACGCGGGCGCGGATCCGATCGCCGACGCCGACCTTGAGCTTGCCGTCGCGGTCGCTGAACTGGTCGCGCGAGATCGTCGCCTCCGACTTCGCGCCGACGTCGACGAAGATGTTGTCCTTGCCGATGGCGACGACGACGCCCTCGACCTGCTCGCCGACCTTGACCCGGTGGGCGATCCGAGCGGCCTGGCGAGGCTGCTCGGCCTCAAACATCGCGGCGAAGTCTTCGTCTTGCTGAGCCATAGGGTTGCGGAGGATCGCACCCGAGCGCGCGCGAGACAAGGGGGCGGCTTCCGGGCCGCGAGGAGGGCACCCCGTCGCCTAGAAAACGGCGTCGCGCGGCCCCTCGCGGCCCTCAGCGCGGCTTCTTCTTGCGCTTCGACTTGCCGCCGACCTCGATGTCACCGCCGAGCGGCTTCATGTCGGGCATCGGCGGGAGCTCGTCGGTGACGGTCAGCGGCCGCCAATTCTGGGTCACGTCGATGTAGCCGTCCTTGCGCAGGACGATCTCGTGGGTCTTCTCGTCGCCCACGGGGATCTCGAGCTGACACGGCGTGATGCACTTCTTCTCGCCGTCGAGCCAGACCTCGGCCTCGGCGACGTTGGTCGTGATCAGCGGCCGGCTGAGCGGGAGGGCGAGCGCCTCGGTGCCGGTGGTCCCCTCGGTCTCTGCGCCGTCGGTGGCGCTCGCGGTCTCCTGCTCGGAGTTGGCGTTGGCGGCGAGGACCGCCGCGATGACGACGACCGAGACCGCCGCGATCGCGAGGAGGATGATCATCCCGCGGTTCTTGTCCTCGGCGTCGACCGTCGCCAGGGTCGCGGTCGGCGACATCTGCCCGGGGACCATCGCCTGCGGGCCGCTCGCGCTGGGCAGCGCGCCGAGGCTGCGCGGGGTGTTGCGGACGAGATCGTTGGCCGGCGGCGTGCGGCCCTCCTCGGCGGCGCGGACGACCGCGATCGCCTGGCCGATGAGCTCCGCGAAGCGACCGGCGCTCTGGATCCGCTTGCTGCGATCCTTGCGCAGCGCCTTCATCAACAGGCGGTTGGTCGCGGGGTGGCCGCTGCGCAGCGGCGGCACCTTGGCGCGGACGTGCTTGAGCATCGTCGCCATCGGCGTCTCGGCGCTGAAGGGCGGGCGCCCCTCGATCATCTCGTAGAGGATCACGCCCAGCGAGTAGATGTCCGTGCGGTGGTCGAGCTTCTGCCCGTTGCACTGCTCGGGCGACATGTACTGCGGCGTGCCGAAGACCTCGCCGGCCTGGGTCAGGCGGAGCGCGTCGGCGCCCCCGGCGATGCCGAAGTCGAGGACCTTGACGACCGTCGTCACGCCGACGGTCTCAATGAACAGGTTGTCGGGCTTGAGATCGCGGTGATAGACGTCGTGCTCGTGGGCCTCTGAGAGGCTCTCGGCGATCTGCTTGGCGTACTGCAGGGCGTGGAGCTCGGGGATCCGGCCGCGCTCGAGGCGGTCGGTGAGGCTCTCCCCGGTGAGCAGCTCCATCACCATGTACGGGCGGCCGTC
>JAGQIT010000006.1 GCA_020431135.1 Myxococcales bacterium
CGGCCTGACGCTCGGCGCCTTCGCGATCGGCCAGAGAAGCGGCGCCCCCACCCTCTGTCCGTCGCCGTGGCCGCAGATCGCCGAGACCTGGAACGACACGCGCGCCGCCGCGGTCACGGCCGGGATCATGGCGACCGCCGCCCCCTTCGCCGGCGACACGGAGTCGACGGTCCGGCGCGCGCTCGACCGCTACGCAGCAGCCTGGGTCGCCGCCCGAGCCGACGCCTGTGATGACACCCTGGTCCGCGAGAGCGTCCCCCAGACGGTGCTCGATCAGCGCCTGGCCTGCCTTGAGGATCGCCGGCTCCACCTCGCGGCGCTCGTCGAGCGCCTCGCCGCGGCCGACGACCAGGCCCTCGCCAACGCCATCGAGGCCGTCGAGGGCCTGCCGCCGATCGACGCCTGCGCCGGCCTCGATCTCGCCGCGATGTTCGGCGGCGACCGAGCGCACGTCGAGGAGCGCATGGCCCTGCGCGAGCTCATCGCCCAGGCCCGCGCCGCCGCGCACACGGGGCGCCCCGCAGCCGCCGCGCCGCTGATCGAGGAGGCGCTGACGAAAGCGCGGACGATCGACAGCCCGCCGCTGCTCGCCGAGGTCTTGGTCCTGGCGGCCGAGAACGATCACAACGGCGAACGCCCCGAGCGCGCCCTCGAGCGCGGCCGCGAGGCGCTGACGGTGGCGGTCGCCGGCGGCGACTCCGTGCGCGCGAGCTGGGCCGCGCTGATCCTCGTCCAGACGCTCGCCGTCCACCCCGACGGCTCGAGCCGCGGCGACCTCCTCGCGCTCGCGGAGGCGTTCTGCCGCAACGCGGGCGAGCCGTCGGACCTCAAGGTGCAGCTGCTGATGACCCAGGCGAACGAGCTCCTCGACGCCGGCCGCTTCGTCGAGGCGCTCGGGCTCTTCGAGCGCGCGCGCGACCTGGCGCTGGCGGCCGGTCATCCGCGGGCCGCCGCGCTCGCGCTGCTCAGCCTCGGCAACGGCCGCGGCGCCACCGGCGATCAGGAGGGCTCGATCGCCGCCTACAAGGAGGCCCTCGCCGAGCTCGAGCCGCTCGCCGGCGAGATGCACCCCTTCTTCGCCAAGATCCACGCCAACATCGGTGCCGCCCTCGTCGAGCTGGGCAAGCACGACGCCGCCCTCGCCACCTTCAAGCGGGCGATGGAGATCGCGGCGGCGAACTTCCCCGACGAGGACAACCGCGTCGGCGCCGCGGTGCTGAGCAACATCGGCCTCTCCTACTCGCGGGAGGGCCTCCCCGCCGAGGCGCTCGCCGCCTACGAGGAGGCGCTCGCGGTCAACGAGCGGGTCTACGGCGCGACGCACTACTACGTCGCCAACGTCCTCGTGAACATGGCGCGGCTCTTCGACGACCTCGGCCGCCTCGACGAGGGGCTGGCCGCGGCCGCGCGCGCGACCGCGATCCAAGACGAGGTCCTCCCGCCGGGCCACTGCGAGCTCCTCGTCGGTCGCCGGATCCACGCCGCGCTCCTCCGCCAGCTCGGCCGCCGCGCCGAGGCGGTGGCGATGCTCGAGCCGCTCTTTCAGCACTTCGCGACGTCCGAGTGCCCGCCGCCGATGATCGGCCAGATCGAGCTCGAGGTCGCCCGAGCGCTGGCGGTCCACCCGGGGCAGGACAAGGCGCGGGCGCTCGCGCTGCTCGACTCGGCCGAGGGCCGCCTGCGCGGGCGCAACGCCAAGGCCGACATCGCCCGCCTGCGGTCCGCGCTGCGCTGAGCCGCCGCTCGCGGCGCGTCCGCTGACCCCGGCGCCTATGATCATAGGCGACGATAAACATGTCCATTAGGACAGCGGACCGCGCCAGGCGGCGAAGATCGTCCGCATCAGGCGCTCGACCTGCGCCGGGGTCGCGGCCTCCGCGGGCGGGATCCGACCGTCGAGCACCAGCATCGCCAGACCGTGGGGGAGCGACCAGGCGGCGAGCGCCGCCTCCCGAGGGTCGTCGCCGTCGTCGATGAGCGCGGCCGCGGACTCGACCAGGAGCTCGAAGGCGCCGGCCTCGTCGCCCTCCTCGCCGCCCTTGTCGACGACGTGACCCGCCTCGACGCCCTCAGCCGCGTCGAGCTCGGCGGTGAACATCACGCGGAAGAGAACGGGGTTGTCGACGGCGAAGCGGACGTAGGCGACCCCGTAGGCGTCGAGGCGATCGCGGGGGTCGCCGACCCCGTCCATCGCCGCGACGCCGGCGGCCGCGAGGCGCTCGAAGCCGCGGCGGGCGATCGCCAGGAGCAGCGCGTTCTTGTCGGCGAAGTGCCGGTAGGGCGCGGCGTGGGAGACGTCGGCCCGGCGGGCGCACTCGCGCAGGCTGAGGCCGTGGAGGCCGCGCTCGCCGATGACCTCGATCGCCGCGTCGAGGAGCGCGGCCCGGAGGTCGCCGTGGTGGTAGCTGCGCTTCGAGGGGGTGTCGCCGGCGGGCACGGGACAAGCCTGCAGAAAAATGTTGACGGTGACAACATCCGCTGCCATGTTGACGGTGACAACATCGACAGACCGCCGCGAGCCCGCGATCCGCGGGCGCTAGAGGAGCCCGCAGATGCCCAACGTCCACCCCGAACGCCTCACTGTCGCCCGCGAAGAGGGCTTCGTCGTCTTCCTCATCGGCGTGCGAGTCAACCGCCTCTGGCAGCTCCCCGCGCTCTGGGGCGTCTCCGCGGCGATGCAGCGCATGCTCAAGGAGCTGGTCGAGAGGCCAGAGTCCGGGCTGCTGTCGTACGAGAGCTACGGCGGCCGGACGACGCTGATGGTCCAGTACTGGCGCTCGCTCGATCACCTCCTGAAGTACGCCCGCGACAAGGAGCGCGCGCACGCGCCGGCCTGGCGCCGGTGGATCCGCGAGTGGAGCGAGGGCGCCCTCGGGATCTGGCACGAGACCTACGTCGTCGAGCCCGGCGCCTACGAGTGCGTGTATCACCACATGCCCCCCTTCGGCCTCGGCAAGGTCGGGCCGCTGGTGCCCGCGGAGGGCCCGCTGAAGACCGCCCGCGGGCGGATCGCGGCGCTCGCCGAGCGGCGCGCGCCGTAGCGACCCCGTCGTGCACGCGTCGGCCCCGTCGCTGCGCCGATCCTCACACTCGCAGCGCGAGCCGGGGCGGCGCCGTCTCTGTCGGGCGCTCGGATCGGTCGTCCTCGCAGCAGCCACCGCGGGGTCTTGCGCGTACCCGACAGGCTGGTGGCTCGCTCCCGGCGCGGCACGCTCTCGACGGCACGCGTGACGCCGCTCAGGTCTCCGCGAGTTCGGCCCGCGAAGGTGACCGCGACGAGCCGCTTCGCAGAAAGATTTTCTCGCCGCAGGGGACGGACGGTCGCCACTTTTGCGCAGGGACGTCGCGTGCGGCCGCGCGGCGCAGACCTATGTTGTGTTGGTTCGACGACCATCCGTCGAAGGAGCACACATGACTAGAGGATCCCAGGTCGCCGCCTACGCGGTGGCCCTTTCGATGCTGGGCCTGACCTCCACCGCTGCGGCGAAGAAGCCGCCCGCGGAGGCGCAGGCGTCCATTCAGTCCCACACCGTCACCCTGACGAAGCTCAGCGAGCGCGACGAGCGACGGGTCGCCACGGCCGAGATCGGCATGGCCCACGGCTGGCTCGGCGAGGCCCAGTCCTACGTCGACAACCGCCGCAAGCGCGAGCAGCTCGGCTGGGCGCTCGATCGCCTCAGCGCCGTCATGCCCCTGATCGAGGCGCTGATCCTCCGCGCCGACGCCGAGGAGGCCGCGACCGCCGCGATCGCCCGCGCTGACGCCAAGGCGGCCGAGGTTAGCCGCGTCGAGGCGGAGGTCGAGGAGCTCCGTCGCCGGCGAGCCGCGCTCGAGACGGAGGTGGCCAAGTGAAGACGCCGAGCCTAGTTCTCAGCGCGGGGCTCCTCCTCGCGATCGTCGCCGGCTGCGCCCACCAGGCCGACCGCGCGCCCGCTATGGTCCGCTACGAGGCGTCGCAGGAGGCCCAGGAGAGCGAGATCATCCGCGAGCGCAACCCGGAGCTCTACAACGCCGCCGAGGTCGAGCACGCCAACGCGATCAAGGCCGAGCGCGCCGAGGAGTACGAGGCCACCGCCCATCACGCGGAGGTCGCGGTGCTCCTGTGGCGGACCGCCGAGGCGCGCTCGCACACGGTCGACGCCGAGGCCCGGCAGGCGACGGCGGAGCGGCGCTACGCCGCAGGAGAGGCCGCGCTCGAGGCGGCCCGCGCCGAGCGCGATGAGGAGACGCTGGCGATCGCCCGCCTCCAGGAGATCATCAAGCTGCAAAAGGAGATGGACGCGGCGGCCAAGGCGATGGCGGCGCACAAGCAGAGCGAGAAGGTGAAGGCCGCGACCAACGCGGCGATGCTCGCCGCGATGGCGGCGCTCAAGGACGCGGAGGCCGTCCAGGCCTCGGTCTTCGCCGCGGAGGCCTTCGCCAAGGCGCAAAACGCCCTCACCCTGGCGACCGCGACGCTGCAGGCCGGAGATCTCGGCGCCGCCCAGAAGCACGCCGAGGTCGCGACCGCGGCGGCGACGGAGGCCAAGCAGAGCGCGGGCCCGAAGTTCGAGGCCGACCGCGCGCGCCGCTCGCACGAGGCGCGGGCCAAGCGGCTCTTCGAGGAGGTCAAGCAGACCGGCGGCGAGCGCCGGGTCTCCGAGCGCGGCGTCGAGGTCACGCTGCGCAGCGTCTTCGAGCCTGGGGAGATCTTCGTCGCCCCGATCGCCCGCTCCTCGCTCGAGAAGGTGGCGGAGCTGGCGAAGAGCTACGGCGAGTTCGCGATCATCATCGAGGCGCACACCGACAGCCGCGGCGGCACGACGGCGAACCTCACCCTCAGCCAGAGCCGCGCCGACGCGGTGCTCTCGTTCCTGACCAAGAACGGCGTGAGCCCGTCGCGGATCACGGCGATCGGCAAGGGATCGGCGGAGCCGATCGCCGACAACCGCAGCCAGGACGGCCGCGCCGCGAACCGGCGGGTCGAGATCACCTTCGTCCAGCCGCCGCCCTCCTGACGCGCGCGGCGGCGCTGCTGAGGCGCTCGGCCCTCGCCGAGCGCCTCAACAGATCCGCGGGAGCTGCTCGCCGGAGAGGAGATCGAGGTGCCGCCGGCCGCCGGTGGGTCCCTCGAGGATCACCCCGCTGCCGGTCGCCGCGGCGCCGATGCGCGCCGCGTCCGGGCAGCCCTCCGCGCGGAGGATCGCCAGCGCCCGCCCGACCTCGTCCTCCGGGACGAAGGCGACGAAGCGGCCCTCGCAGGCGACGTAGAGCGGGTCGAGGCCGAGGAGCTCGCAGGCGTCGGCGACCGCCGGGGCGACCGGCACCGCGGCCTCGCGGACGTCGATCCGCAGGTCAGCGTCGTCGGCGATCTCGGCGAGCGCCGAGGCGAGGCCGCCGCGGGTCGGATCACGCAGGCAGCGGACGTCGACGCCAGCCTCGATCAGCGCGAGCGCCGGGCGGACGACCGAGCCGGCGTCGCTGCGCAGCGGCGGCTCGAAGCTCAGGCCCTCGCGCGCGGCCATCACCGCGACGCCGTGCTCACCGACGCCGCCGCTGACGATCACCGCGTCGCCCGGCCGGAGCTGCGCCGGGCCGATCGGCGCCGCGCGCAGGAGCTCACCGACGCCGGTGGTCGTGATGTAGACCCCGTCGCCGCTGCCGCGCTCGACGACCTTGGTGTCGCCGGTGACGACCTCGACCTCGCAGGCCCGGGCGGCCGCGCCCATGCTGGCGACGAGCGCCGCGAGCTCCGCGAGCGGCAGGCCCTCCTCGAGAATAAAGCTCGCGGCGAGGGCCCGCGGTCGGGCGCCGCACATCGCCAGATCGTTGACCGTTCCGTGGACCGCGAGGCTGCCGAGGTCGCCGCCCGGGAAGCGCCGCGGGCTGACGGTGAAGGCGTCCGTGGTCATCGCGATCGGCCCCGTCGGGCGGAGAACGGCGCCGTCGTGGCCGCGGCGGAGCTCATCGCCGCCGAGCTCGCGGACGAAGAGCTCACGGATCAGCCGCCGCATCACCCGGCCGCCGCCGCCGTGAGCGAGCACCACCCGGTCGTAGTCGGAGAAGGGCAAGGGGCAGCTCAGGTCGAGCGGTGGCGTGTCGCGATCGTCGGTCATGCGCGCGGGCTTCGGCGGGCGTGGCGGTAGTAGGCGGCGCAGGCCCCCTCG
>JAGQIT010000748.1 GCA_020431135.1 Myxococcales bacterium
CCTCCGTCGCGCGGCTCAGCGCCCGTGGGGCGCCGCCCGCAGCCTCATCGCTACGTGGGTCGTCGCGACGCTCAGCGCCTGCGCGCCGCCGGCCTCCGGCGAGACCGGGAGCGCAGGCAGCACGACCGGCGAGCCGTGCCCGACGCCGCCGGAGCCCTTCTGTCGCAGCGCGCCGATCGACTTCGAGGTCATCGTCGCCGAGAGCGGCGGCTTCACCGTGGAAGCCGACGCCGTTCGGGGGCTCGGCGACGTCAACGGCGACGGCCTCGACGACCTCGCCATCGGCCGCTTCGTCGTGTTCTCCGAGCTCGACCCGGCGCCGCTCGTGGCCAGCGACGAGGCGGCGCTCGCCGAGCGCGGGTTCGGGATCACCTGGATGTACGACGACGCGAGCCCCGAAGCGCAGGCCGTCGGCGACGTCAACGGCGACGGCCTCGACGACGTCCTCGTCCTCCGCGACGACGACGCGCTCGCCTGGGTCGTCTTCGGCAAGGAGGACCTCGGCCCCGTCGACATCGCCGACGTCGCGGCGGGGCTCGGCGGCTTCGCGATCACCGAGGTCGACAGCGTCGCCGCGAACGCTCCCCTCGGCGACGTCGACGGCGACGGCCTCGCCGATCTCGCCCTGCGAACGAGCGACAGCGGCGAGCTACGCGTGGTCCGCGGCAAGGCGAACGGCGACCCGCTTCCGTTGGCGCTGACCGAGCCGCTCGCCACGACGGATGGGTACGCGGAGGTGGCCGCCGGGGACTTCGACGGCGACGGCGTCATCGACATCGCTAGCTGCGTGGAGAGCCTCGAGATCCTCTCGGCACCCGACGGCTGGGGTGCGCCGGCGCGCGTGTCGACCGCGCTCGAGTACAACTGCACCGGGCGCCGGCTCTTCAGCGGCGACTTCACGGGCGACGGCGTCGACGATCTCGCCTTCAACGCGCAGCTCGACAGCGTCGTCACGGGGATCGTCCCCGGCCCTCTGCCGCTCACCGAAGCGGCGATCCCGGGCGACCTCTCGATCTTCTTCGGCGGCTACTCCGGGGCGATCCTCGCGGACATCGACGGCGACGGCGCGGCCGAGGCCCTCATGGCGGGCTACGGCGAGGACGGCTACCAAGACGCCTCTCTGTGGGCCTGGCGACTCGAGAACGTCCATGCGCACCGCGACACGCCGCGCGGCTGCCCCGTCCCACGCGACCCCATCCGCGCTGCCGAGGACGACGTCGGCGGGCAGCTCATCGGCGACGTCAACGGCGACGGCAGGATCGACATCTTCGCGCCCGGAGCCGATGTCGTGATCACCGAGGTCTGCGACCTCGCGCCCTGAGCCAGCGACCTCGCGCAGCGACCGCGAGCACGCGCCCTGCCGCCGTGCGAAACGTCGCGGCCCCCGGTCCGGCCGAGGCGACATCTCCCGTGGGCACCTTCCGCCGCTCGCCCGCGTCCCCTACCATGCGCCCGTGACCCAAGAGGACGACAGCACCCTCCTCCAGCGCTGGCAGGCCGGGGACGAGGCCGCGGGCGCCGAGCTCTTCCGCCGCTACTACGCCGCGATCCTCCGCTTCTTCCGCTCGAAGGTCGGGCCGCAGGCGCCCGATCTCGTGCAGCGCTGCTTCCTCGGCTGCCTCGAGGCGCGGCCGCGGATCCGCGAGGGCGCGAACTTCCGCTCGTTCCTCTTCGGCGTCGCCCGCAACGTCCTCCTGATGCACTTCCGCGGCTCTCGCCGCGACCGCGATCGCCTCGACTTCACCGAGCGCTCGGCCGAGGATCTCGGCGCCTCGCCGGTGTCGCTGCTCGCCAAGGAGCGCGAGGCCCATCTCCTCCTGCACGCCCTGCGCAGCATCCCGCTCGAGTATCAGATCGTCCTCGAGCTCTATTACTGGGAGGGCCTCAACTCGCGCGAGATCGCCGACATGGACGGGACCCCGGAGGCGACGATCCGGACGCGCCTGCGGCGGGCGAAGCTCCGCCTCGAGAAGCGCCTCGGCGAGATCGCCGAGACCCCCGCCCTCGCCCGCGAGACGACCACCAACCTCGAGAGCTGGGCCCGCAAGCTCCGCGATCAGGTCGGCGCGGCGTAGCGGCCCGCGGCGTTCTCACGGCGCAGACTCCACCGTCCCGTGCGAGCGTTCGCGGCGACCCGCGCGACCGCTTCCCGGGGCTGTGAGACCTCCGCGGGGGCTCCGTCGGCGCAGACGCGACGCGCGCGGACACGCGCCCTCGTTGCGCCGGCACGCCGCGCTGTGCAAGGCTCCGCCTGACCATGGCGTGGCGTGACGCGGGCGGGGCGCGGGCGACGTGGGCGGGCCGATGATCGACCCGCGCGCGGCGACCGAGGAGGAGCCGGAGCGGCTCACCGCCCGCGGCTCGGAGCCCCCGGTCGATCGCACCGGCGAGCGCGCGTCGCAGGCGATGCAATTCGCCAACCCGCTCGACGCCGGGGGCGACGGCGACGTCGACGGCCCGCTCGCCCAGATGATGATGGCGAAGCTCTTCCCGAGCCAGATCCAGCGGCCGAAGATCGGCCGCTTCGACCTCCTCGAGTTCCTCGGCGAGGGGGGCATGGGCGCGGTCTACCTCGCCTACGACGAGCGCCTCGATCGCCGGATCGCGATCAAGTTCCTGCGCGCGGCCGACGACGCGCGGGCGCAGGCCCGCCTCCTGCGCGAGGCCCAGGCGCTCGCCCGCCTCTCGCACCCGAACATCGTCGCGGTCTACGAGGCCTGGGAGGAGGAGGGCCGGGTCCACGTCGCTATGGAGTACGTCGCCGGCATGAGCCTCGCCGACTGGCAGGCCGAGCCGAGGCCTTGGCGCGCCCTCGTCGACGCCTACCGCCAGGCCGGCGAGGGGCTCGCGGCGGCCCACCGCGCCGGCCTCGTGCACCGCGACTTCAAGCCCCACAACGCGATCCGCCGCGACGAGGACGGGGTGATCAAGGTCCTCGACTTCGGCCTCGCGCGCGCGCTCACGGCGACGACCGACGACGACCTCGCCACCGACGACGCCGACGCGACGGCGACCGGCGGCGCCGCCCAGGAGCACCTCACCCGCACCGGCGCGATCATGGGGACGCCGGTCTACATGTCGCCGGAGCAGCACCGCG
>JAGQIT010000749.1 GCA_020431135.1 Myxococcales bacterium
GGTCGACGCCCTCGACGGCGCGCCCCTGGAGGACGCGGACCCGCCCGAGGGCGTTGAGGGTGTCGCCGTAGTCCGGGTGCGCCTCGCCGAGGCTCCGCGCCCAGATCCCCATGACCTCGCGGATCGCCGCCTCGGCGGCGTCGTAGTGCCCGAGGTCGCGCTCGAGGTTGGCGAGCGAGAAGCGGGCGTGGGCGGTCGTCGGGTTGTCGCGGCCGAAGTGGGCCTCGAGGATCGCGATCGACTCGAGGCGGGCCGCGCGGGAGCGCTCGAGCTCACCGGCGGCCTCGAGGACGGCGGCGTAGTTGTGGAGGCCGTAGCCGAGGCTCTTGTCGCCGTCGGCGATCGCCCGGCGCAGGGCGATCGAGCGCTCGTGCGTGCGCAGCGACGCCTCGAGGTCGCCGCGCATCTCGAGCATGACGGCGAGGACGTCGAGGCGCTGGGCCTCGCGCAGCGTCCGCTCGGCGCCGCCGCGGCGGTGGTGGACCTCGCCGATCTGGGCCCAGCGCATGCCGACGTCGTAGCGCGCGAGCTGGTAGCCCTCGATGTGCGCGAGGTAGTTGGCGGCGTAGCCGGCCTGCTCCTCGTCGCCGATCACCGCCGCCTCGCGGTAGGCCTCGAGGACGTGCTCGGCCGCCTCCTCGTACTTGCCGAGCTTCTCGAGGAAGGCGCCGACGCGGTAGTGCGCCGACGCGAGGAGCGGCGCGTAGCCGATCGCCTCGGCCTCCGTGAGGACCGCGCGGGCGCCCGCGAGGCCGTCCGTGAAGGCGCCCATGTGCTCGTCGGCGATGAGGCTCGAGAGCGCCTTGAAGTGCTCGTGGACCCGCCGGCGGGTCTCGGGATCCTCGGGGCGCGCGGGCAGCCGCTCGAGGTGGCGGACGTCGGCGCAGCGGCCCGGGTCGGGGAGATCCTGCGCCGTCCGCAGCGCCCGCGAGACCGCGAGCTTGTCGGCGTCGAGGAGGAGCTCGACGGTGCCCTCGAACTGCGCCGCCTGCTCCTCGAGGCACTCGACCCGCCGGGCGCCGAGGTCCGCGGCGAGCCCCGCCCCGCCCTGCGGGTCGGCGTCGAGGCAGGCCGCCTCCCGGGCTCGCCGCCAGGAGAGCGCGTAGTCGTCGAGCGCCGCGCCGACCTGGTTCGCGGTCCTCATCGCGTTGTCGGCCCCGGTCGCCTGGAAGGTCGCGTGGATGGCGTCGCGCCGCGCCGGGCTCCAGTGCCGCGCCCGTCTCCGCGCACGCGGCGATCGCCGCCTGGGCCTTGGCCGCGTCGACGGTGTAGGCGAGGCCGAGCGCGCCGACCAAGACCGCCGCGCTGGCGGCGAAGATGAGCCCCTGCCGCCGGCGCGCCCGCGGATCGCCGGCCTCGAGCGCGTCTCTCAGCGCCTGCATCGACGGCCAGCGCCGCGCCGGATCGACCTCGAGGCCGCGCTCGAGCACCGGCCGGATCCACGGCGGCGCCAGGGTCGGATCGCGGGGCTGGGTGATCGCGCCCTCGGTCACCGCCTTGGCGAGCGCCGGGACGGTCGCGCCGCGGAAGGGCCGCTCGCCGTAGAGCGCCTCCCAGAGGGCGACGCAGTAGGCGAATTGGTCGGTGCGCGCGTCGGTCTCGGCGCCCTCCCACTGCTCCGGGGCCATGTACATCGGCGTCCCGAGGAGGGCGCCGGTGCGGGTGAGATCGAGGTCGAGCGCGAGCTCTCGTGGGGTCGACGCGCTGGCGTCGGCGTCGGCGTCCTCGCTCGGCTCCGCGGCGCTGCCCAGCTCGACGAGCGGCTCGCCGCGGGCGCCGACGCGGGCGAGGCCGAAGTCCATCACGCGCACCCGGCCGTCGTCGCCGACCATCACGTTCTCGGGCTTGAGGTCGCGGTGGACGAGGCCGGCGCGGTGGGCCGCCGCGAGCCCGCGGCCGACGTCGAGGAAGAGGCCGACGATCGCCTCGGGGGTCCGCGGCGCCGACCAGCGCCAGCGCGACAGGGTCATCCCCTCGATGAACTCCATGGCGACGAAGACCTCGCCGTCGACCGTGCCGACGTCGTGGACCGCGACGACGTTGGGGTGGGCGAGCTTGGCCATCGCCTGGGCCTCGCGCAGGAGGCGGGCGCGCCCGGCCTCGTCCTCGCCGCCCGACTTGAGGAGCTTGAGCGCGACCTTG
>JAGQIT010000750.1 GCA_020431135.1 Myxococcales bacterium
CGCGGGCGTCGCGGGCCGCCGCGTCGCCGTCCTTGGCGGCGAGGAGGGTCTCGGCGAGGACCAGCCGGAGCTTGGCGAACTCGTCGGCGGGGACCTTCTTCGCCCCGCCGCTGGCGATCTCGAGGGCCGCACGGGCCTCGCGCTCGGCCGCCTCGCGCTCGGCGAGGCCGAGCAGCGCCCGGGCGAGCTCGCGCTGGACCGGGCCGAGCTCGGGGCGATCGTCGCCGAGGGTCGCCCGCATCGCCACCAGGGCCGGCTCGATGTGGGCCTTGGCCTCGGCGAAGCGGCCGCGGTCGTTGAGGACCTCGCCGAGGTTGGCGCGGAAGACCGCGGTGTTGGGGTGGTCGGGCCCGAGGCTCGCCTCGCTGCGGGCGAGCGCCCGCTCCATCAGGCGCTGGGCCGTGTCGACGTCGCCGAGCTTGTAGCGGGCGATCGCCAGGCTGCCGATGAACATCGCCACCATCGGGTTGTCGGCGCCGTAGCTCGCCTCGGCGAGCGCCACGGCCCGACTGAGGTACTCCGCGGCCCGGTCGTAGTGCCCGCGCTGGATCTCGAGCTCGCCGAGGTTCGAGAGGATCCCGGCGTTTTGCGGGTGGTCGCGCCCGCGGGCGCCCTCGGAGATCGTCAGCGCCCGCTTGGCCGCCTCGATCCCGTCGTCGTAGCGGCCCTCGCGCGCGGCGACGAGGGCGAGGTTCGAGAGGATGTTTGAGTTGAGCGGGTGCTTCGGGCCGAGCACCCGCCCCGCGGTCTCGAGCGCCTCCTCGAGGCTCGCGCGGGCCTCGGCGTTGCGTCCGCGCTTGAAGTGGGCCGTGCCGACGCCGCGGAGGAGCTCGGCGATCTTCGGGTCGTCGTCGTCGCCGACGAGCTGGCGCCGCCGGGTCAGGGCCTGCTCGTAGTCGGCGAGCGCGGCCTCGAAGCGGCCCTGGACCATGTAGAGCGAGGCCCGCGCGGCGTGGAAGTCGGCGACGACCTCCGGTCGCCCGAGGTGGCGGACCTCGGCGTCGGCCTGGAGGGTCCACTGCTCAGCCTCATCGGCCTCCGCCTGGACCGCGATCACGTAGCGCAGCATGTCGATCGTCGCGGCCGTCGCCACGGCGTCGTGACCGAGCGCCCGGGCCTCGTAGTACGCGCGGCGCAGGGTCTTGCCGGCGGCCTCGTAGGCGCCGTCGGTCATCAGCAGGCGCCCGCGCGTGAGGTCGGCCTCGGCGAGGAGCGCGGGGTCGTCGAGGTCGACGAGCTCGTCCGTGATCTTGGCGAGGGCGGCGAGGCCCTCGCTGCTCTTGCCCGCCTGGTCGAGCGCCGCGGCGTCGGCGATCTCGCCGCGGACCTCCTCGACGCGGGCGGCGAGCGCCGGGTTGACGACCCTGCCGACGCCGCGCTGGAGGAGCTCGAGGTCGTCGCAGGCCCGGAGCACGGTCGCGTCCGTGACCGCCGAGATCGTCGGCACGGCGTGCTCGACGATGTCGGCGTCGGCGCGGACGAAGGTCCGCAGGGCCGCGTCGACCTCGCGCCGGCGCTCGCGCAGGCAGGCCATCTGGAGGTCGAGGAGCTCGCTCGAGTGCTCGCCGCGGCGGTGGGCGAGGCAGGCCCCGCGGTGGCTGGCGATCCAGGCGTCGCGGAACTCGTCGAGGCGCCCCTCGACGCGCTCGGTGACCTCGCCGGCGTAGGCGACCTCGGTCGCGGCGAAGGCGTCGCGGACCGCCTTACTGCGGGCGTCGTCCCAGACCCCGCGCATCTCGAGGGCGCCGCCGGTGCAGGCCTCCGCGTCGGCCTTGACCGCGTAGCCGACCCCGAGCGCGCCCGCGGCGAGGGCCGCCGCGAAGGCGCTGACCAGCCAGTAGCGCCGCCAGCGGCGGGCGGGGTTATCCTCGAGGGCGGCGAGGAGCGCGTCCATCGACGGCCAGCGGCTCCGCGGATCGACCTGGAGGCCGCGGAGGACGACGCGCCGCAGCCACGCCGGCACCCGCCGCGGCGACGTCGGCTCGGCGAGGTCCTGGCTGAGCACCGCCTTCATGATCGCCGCCTGGTCCTTGCCGCCGAAGGGGCGGACGCCGAAGAGGAGCTCGTAGAGGACGATGCAGAAGGCGAAGATGTCGGAGCGGGCGTCGGCCGTCTCGCGCAGGTGCTGCTCCGGCGACATGTAGGCCGGTGTGCCGATCAGCGTGTGCGCTTGGGTCAGCTCGCTGCGCAGCGACGAGGTCCCGCTGACCGACAGCGACACGCTGCGCAGCGACCCCTCGTCGCCGACCTTGAGGACCGCGTCGGTCTCGTCGAGGTCGTGCTTGGCGCGGACGAGGCCGAAGTCGAGGACGCGGACCCGGCCGTCGTCGCCGACGATCACGTTGTCCGGCTTGAAGTCGCGGTGGACGAGGTCGACGCGGTGGGCCGCCGCGAGGCCGCGGCCCGCCTCGATGCAGCAGCGCAGGATCTCGTCCCAGCTGCGCGCCGCCTGGGCCGCCCAGTCGCGCAGCGAGACCCCCTCGATGTACTCCATCGCCAGGTAGACGCGGTCGTCGAACTCCCCCGCCTCGTAGACCTGGACGACGTT
>JAGQIT010000751.1 GCA_020431135.1 Myxococcales bacterium
TCGGCGTCGAGCTGCGCAGCGGCGAGGCCGCGACGCTGCGCCTGCGCCCGCTCGACGACGGGGCGATCGAGCTGTGCGGCGAGCGCTGCGAGACCCTCCAGCCCGACGCGCCGCTCCTCGGCGGCCACTGGCGCGACGCCGGCCTCGACGTCCCCGACCGCCCGAAGTCCGCGTGGTCCGAGGGCGACCTCCTCAACCTGGACTTTAAGCCAGCCTACCCGACGTCGACGACGCTGTGGATCGGCCTGCCCGAGGCGCGCTTCCTCACCGTCTACGGCGAGGCCGCGGCCCGCCACGTCGGCGGCGAGCGCTTCGAGCTCGAGTTCACGCCGCGGATGTTCGCGGCCCCCTCCGGCTCGCCGCCGGACGCGTTCGCCGAGGCGAGCCCCGACGCCCTCGGGCGCCCGATCAAGATCGGCCTCGCGGTGGTCTTCGACGCCGAGCGGCGGCCGGGCGGCGGCCTGCGGATCTGCGGCCGCGCCGATCAATGCGCGGAGCTGCCACGCTATGAGCTCCCGTTCTAACGACCCGTGGCGCGATCGTCGGCCAAGGCCACGGCGATCGAGCGCCGCTGCGCCGGGTCACGCCGTGGGTTGTGGCGGACCGCGACCGGCGACCTTCGCCCGCGCCGTCGTCCTCCTCTCCGCTCTTGTGGCGGCCTGCGTCCGACCGCCGCCCGAGCCCGCGCCGACGCCGACCACCGCGAGCCCCGACGAGGCGCCCGCGACCGACGCGACCTCGACCTCGGCGAGCGCCGCAGACGAACCGCAGCCGACGACCGCCGCGACCCCAGGCGAGCGCGAGGGGATGCCGCCGCCGCCCGCCCTCGAGGGCGCGCTGCCGGAGCGCCACCTCACGTTCGAACGCAGCCGCGCCTTCAACCGCCACTGGGTCGACGGCGCGGACGGTGAGCGCCTCGCCGCCGCCGTCGCCCTCGACCTCTTGCCGAGCGGCGACGCGGAGCTGCGCGAGGTCGGCGAGCACCGCAAGTCGGTGCTCCACAGCCGCGCCGGCTCACCGAACCGCCACCGCGAGACGATCCGTCGCTGGCGCAGCGCCTGGGCCGGATACTGGCGCATGAGCGCGGACGGCTTCACCGTCACCGTCGAGCCCCGCGCGATCACCTGCGCGATCGAGGAGAACGAGCGCATCGACCTCGCACACAGGACCGAGCGCGAGGACTGCCCGCCGACCGCGTCCTTCGCGACGATCCGCTGCACGGCGAGCACGGTCGAGCTGCGCGAGAACCTCCGCGCCGAGCGCGTCACGCGGATGCCGACCTGGAGCTGCACGAGCGACGACGCGCTGAACGGCGACCCTACGCCCTGGGAGTTCGGACAGGAGCGCTGCCTCCAGCAGGCGGGCGGGATGCGCGGCCGTCGAGGGGGCTTCGTCCCCTGCACCGGCGAGCCGAGCTTCGACGCGACGAGCTTCGACGCGACGAGCACGACGGGCGACGACGCTGCGGACTAAGACACGCCCGTCGCCGCGACGCGTGCGCGCGACGAGCAGCGCGACCTACTGCCGCTACGCGACGTACGACGGCGGCTGCGGGATCTAGCGCGACCCGCTAGTCGATGAAGGCCCCGACCCAGCGCCAGCGCAGCTCCCCCGCCCCGTCGCCCGTCCCGCGGTCGAGGGCGATGTGATACGCGGCGGCGGTCGGGAAGCCGCCGACGTAGATCCCGAGGAGGTGGCTGGCGATCATCGACATGAAGGGCTGGTGGCCGACGGCGATCACCGACGCGCGCGTCGACTGCCGGCGAAGCGCGGCGCAGAGCTCCTCGACGTCGCTGCTCGGGTAGAGGTCGCCGCGGGCCTCGATCACCCGATCGTAGGGGAGCGCCGCGGCGACCAGCTCCGCGGTCTGGACCGCGCGGACCAGCGGGCT
>JAGQIT010000752.1 GCA_020431135.1 Myxococcales bacterium
CGGTCGTCGCGCTCGCGGGCGAGGCTCTTGAGGACGATCGCCGCCAGGGCCTCGGGGTAGCCGGGGCTGCGCTCGGCGGGCGGCGGCACGAGCCCGCTGGTGATCATGTTCATGGTCGCGAACTCGTTGTCGGCGCGGAAGAGCCGGGTCACCGTCGTCATCTCGTAGAGGATGACGCCGATCGCGAAGACGTCGCTGCGCTTGTCGAGGGGCGCGCCGATGCACTGCTCGGGCGACATATAGGCGACCTTGCCCTTGCGCGTGCCCTGGGCCGTGACGCCGGTGGCCGCGAGCGCCTTGGCGATGCCGAAGTCGAGGAGCTTCACCTCGCCGGCGTAGGTGACGAAGATGTTCGCGGGGGAGACGTCGCGGTGGACGATGTGCAGCGGCGAGCCGTCGACGGCGCGCTTGTTGTGGGCGAAGTCGAGGCCGGCGCTGATCCCCTGGGCGATGGCGATCGCGTGCTCGAGCGGGATCCGCTCGGGGGTCTGCGCGGCGAGGGGCAGGAGCTCGGCGAGGCTCGCCCCGTGGAGGTACTCCATCGCGTAGAAGTAGGAGTCGCCGGCGCGGCCGAAGTCGTAGACGCGGACGATGTTGGGGTGGTCGAGGGCCGCCGCGAGCTTGGCCTCGTTGATGAACATCCCGCGGAACGCCGGGTCGCCGGCGAAGTGCGGGAGGATCCGCTTGAGCACCGCGAGCTTGGCGAAGCCCTCGGGGCCGGCGGCCTCGGCGAGGTAGACCTCACCCATGCCGCCGCTGGCCAGGCGTCGGAGGAGCCGGTACTTGCCGGCGATCGGCGAGGCGCCGCGCGGAGCTCCGGAGGCGGTCACTGCTGATCCGCAGGGTACCACCGCCGCCGCCGGACCTCGCCGACGGGCGCCCCTCGAGGCGCCGCCGCCTTGCGCGGATCCTAGCGATCGACGAAGATCCGCGGCACATGCGCGCGGACTTCGACCTCCTCGACGACTGGGGCGCCGGCGACAAGCGGGCGGCCGACGTCCTCATCCGCCGCTACTACCGCAGCGTTCTCCGGTTTTTCGACGTCCGCGTCCCCGCCCAGGCGGAGGACCTGACCCAAAAGACATTTCTCGCCTGCGTCGAGTCAATCGGCCGCCTCAGCGATCGCTCGAGCTTCAAGGCCTTCCTCTTCGGCATCGCCCGCAACCAGCTGCTGATGCACCTGCGCGCGAAGAAGCGCGCGGCGCCGACCTTCGACTTCGACGACCTCAACAGCCGCGAGACCGGGGTGGCGACGCCGAGCCGCGTCGTCGCGATGTACGAGGAGCAGCGCCTCCTCCTGCGCGCCCTCCAGGCGATCAGCCCCGAGGCCCAGGCGCTCCTGCAGATGTTCTACTGGGAGCAGCTCAGCAACAAGGAGCTCGCGGCCGCGCTCGGCGTGCCGGTGAGCACCGTGACCACGCGGATCTCGCGGGCGCGCAAGGCCCTGCACAGGGCGGCCGCCGAGATCCCCGGCCTCGACAAGCACCGCTCGTCGCTCCTCCAGGGGCTCGACTCGTGGGTCGTGTCGATCGCCGACCTCAACCTCGCCGGAGTCGACTGAGAATGCCCCGCGTCGATCGCCTCCTCGCCCGCAACCTCGGGCTCGGCCGCCGGCAGGCGACCCGCCTCTTCCGCGCCGCCCGGGTCGCCCGCCCCGACGGCGCGATCCTCCGCGACCCCGGGCTGCGCGTGCCGCCGAGCGAGCTCCCCTGGGAGGTCGTCGTCGACGGCGAGCCGGCGACCCTCTTCTGCCGCTACCACCTCATCCAGC
>JAGQIT010000753.1 GCA_020431135.1 Myxococcales bacterium
GGAGGAGCTTCTCGAGGGTCGCCTCGTCGGCGCCGGCCTCGCGGGCGTGGTTGTAGAGGAGGCGCTGGATCGACGTGTCGACGAAGATGATCCGGACGTAGCCGGTGGCGACGAAGGACTGGAGGAGCGTCCAGGTGCGGGCGACGTCGAGGTTGTGCTTGCCGGCGTCGCGGAAGCGGACGACGTCGGCGTCGTCGCCCGTGAGCACGTAGCCGACGTCGACGTCGCGGCCCGAGCGGTGCGAGAGGTGCGGCGGGAAGTGGCCGCCGCCGCGGCGGCTGAGGTCGCCGACGTGCACCTTGGGCCCGCCCGGCGCGTTGCGGGCGTAGAGGGTCACGGCGCGCTGGATCGCCATCACCGACGCCGCCTCGCCCCAGGCGTGGTCGGCGTTCTTGACCACGTAGTTGCCGCCGTGGCTGAGCTGGACGCCGCCGCGGAGGACCCCGGGATCGTCGGCGTCGGGGGCCTCGGTGAAGCTGAGAACCGAGTCGTCGATGCGGACCGCGGCGCGCGGGACGTCGAGGCGCTCGACGACGCCGCCGCGCTCGAGGAGCACTCGACCGCGCTCGATCGCGGCGATGGTCGCGTCGTCGCCGACGGCGTCGCCGACCCGCAGGGTCTGGATCGTCCCGCTCCGCTCGTCGCGGATCGTCGCCGACGAGCGCTCGACCTCTGCCGCGGCCATCGTCGCCAGGAGGGTGAGGGGGAGCTCGGTCTCCGGGTGCTCCGGCGCGGCGGGCTCGGCCGCGCTGTCCTCGTCTTCGGCTGGCGCCGCGAGCTCTGCCTCCGCGGCGTCGCTCGGCGCGAGCTCCTCGGCGGCGAGCTCTGCCTCGAGCTCGTCCGGCGCGGTGCAGCCGGTGCAGCCCGCGATCGCGAGCGCGAGCCCGAGGGCCCAGCGGAGCGTCGAGGTGGCGCGGGGGAGCGGCGTCATCGGCCCAATTCGCGTGCAAATGCCGTTCCGTCCGCGAGCGCGCCGCTGAGGCCCAGAATCGCCGCGTTCTCGGCCTCTCACGCGCGAGCCCATGATCTCGATGTCAGGGGCGCGTGCCACATTGTCAATCGCCCGACGCGGGCTCGACAAAGCGACAGATCGGCGGCGCGCGTTGGCGCGCGCCGCCGCGCGCTGACGTCTTCATCGCCCGCCGTACGAGCGGAGGGCGCGCTCGTAGTGCGCTCGGCGAGCGTCACGCGTGTGTTTGGAGAGACGCGGCCTGCAGCGCGTGCGGCCCTCGAAGGTGTCTATGTAGACATGTCCAGAGCTCGCTCGACGAGGCCGCATCGCGGGGGGTGGTGGACACGGGGGCGTCGCTTGCCTATATGACCCTATGAACATATCCGCATGATCTCGGTGACGCTGCGTCGCAGGGCACGGAGCACCCCGGGGGAGGCGTCGACGACTCCAGCGCAGATGCCCGGGGGCTGCGGTCCCGTCGCTCGCGGAGCTGGTTCCGAGGCGCCGCACTGCGGCGCCTCGACCTCAGCGCAGGCGCCCGGGGAGGAGCTGGCGGAGCTGCCAGGCGTGGACGTAGAAGCGCCGCTCGCTGCGGAGGACCATCTCGCGCAGCTCGCTGAAGAGGAGCGTCGCCGTGCCGAGGCTCGTCAGCGCGGCGACGCCGAGGAAGACGAGGCTCGGCAGCGGCCGCGCCTCGACCCAGCGCGAGCGGACGATCATCGCGCCGTCGACGAACTCGTAGGTCGGCTCGAGGACGCCGGCGAGCTCGAGCGCGAGGGGGACGAAGATCGCCAGGGCGCCGCCGGCGAAGATCCACCAGCGCAGGCGCCGGCCGAAGAGGAGGGCGAAGCCGCCGGCGTTCACCGTGACCACCATGGGGACGACGAAGAGCGGCCCCGTGAGCCCGGCGAGCGTGGCGAAGGCGATGTTGGAGACCGCGTGGACGACCAGCACGAGGGCGATCGCCGGCTCCTCTTGGCGGCTGACCCAGAAGCTCAGGGCGGCGGCGAGGGTGATCAGGAGGTAGAAGAAGACGACCGCCGTCAGCGCCGTCGCGCCGTTCCACAGGAGGAGCGGCGCGTAGAGGAAGATGCTCAGGTAGGCGAGGCCGGAGAAGCGGGCGACGATCCGCCAGTAGCGGCGGCGGGCGCCGGCGGCGAGGCGCTCGACCTCTTCGGGGGTCTCGCTCGGGACCTCGTTGAGGAGCGCGAGCAGATCGTTCGTCGCGCGGTCGTTGCCGGGGTCGAGGGCGAGGGCGCGGCCGAGCTCGCGGATCGCCCGGCGGCGGGCGGCGACCGGATCGTCCTTGGCCTCGCGGTGGGCCTGGGCGGCGTCGACGTGCTGGGCCGCGAGCTCGCCGCGCAGCTCGACGTCGCGTTCACCGGCGAGGAAGCGCTCGAGCGCGTCGTGGAAGCCACGGGCGTCGCGGAGCCGTTCGCTCGGGTCGCGCTGGATCGCGGCGAAGCACAGGGCGTCGAGCTCCGGCGGGATCGCCAGCTCAGGGCGGCGCTCGCTCGGCCGCGGCGGCGCCTCCTGGATCGTCGAGCGCACGCGGTCGGCGGGGCGGTCGTGATCGTGGAGGCGGGTGTCGGTGAGGATCTCGAAGAGGATCGCCCCGAGCGCGTAGACGTCGG